>CAYHSB010000108.1:0-6010 GCA_964359185.1 uncultured Chitinophagales bacterium | reverse complement strand
CACTCCAGTTCTTTGCTCTACTGAGCAGAAGTTATGAAGTGAGGACTTCATCATCCCTCCTCGCCAATCGAGTTACCCGCGAGACTCTCACGGGTAATAGTAATATAGTGAGGGCTACTCCGCTTGTCAAGGACTTTCCAAAAAAAGGTTAGCCTTATTCCTTCTGAGAAAAAAGAAATACATCGAAAGACCTTTGCTCGAGACAGGACCTTCAAAGCGGAGCTATTGCCGAGGAATATTTCTCAAAAAGGGAAATGGCAAGTATGGAGGCAAGGGAACGTTAGGCCGAAGGTCAGCTTTATTGCCTCTCTGCTGGGGGAAGGGAGGCAAACACGATCTTTCCAATCCTGTCTTTTTCCATTCGGGTTTAGCAGATTTAAACTAGTGCTCATCCAACTATTATTTACTAATCCCGCTACAAAAGAAGTGGCGGGATGCTCATTCCAACAATAATTTTACCTGCACGTTGTTTGGTAAAATTAGTTGGAATGGCACTAGCGTCCCGAGAGAATCAAAACTCCTTCTCCACATTCTTCCTGGTTTTCTCCCTCACGATGATCTTCCCATCCACACGGCAGAACCTTGCCCCAACAACGCCGACTTTTTTCAGCTTTCCTGATTCGTACTGCAGATATACGAACTGTGCGTCGGATTCTACGCCGCTGGCGAAGGTCTTCTTCACGCCATTGGAGAAGTAGAGGCGGTCCTCGAATTGCTGCTGTTTCACCTCGTAGCCAACTACGCCTGGTGAAGTTCTAAGTTGGTGGAAGTCTAACTCTGGGGGCTTTCCAGAGAGAGGGAAGACGAGAACGCCAAAGTTATTTTCTTCAGCATTTCTCGATGCCGTTTTCTGAAAGGAGATATAGTTGATCTTCCGGAAAGCTTCTTTCTCGTCACGAAGTCCGGCGAGACTTGCCATGCCATCGCTCTTAACTCTGCGGACGGTACTTGGGGGGTCGCCGGCAAACAGCAGCAAGACTCCAGGAGACTCCTTGGAGAGATACCCTGACCGATACTCCTCCAACGTCAGTGGAGAATGGAACAGCCAATCCAATTTCTGTCCACTATCTAACGAAACGATGTTGTCGTGAATAATCCAATAATGCGGTTTCAGAAACGCTATCTGTCTTCGGCTGACAATCCCAAACTTGCTCTTGTATCCTCCATGGCTTGCAGCGAAGAAATCAATAAACTTCTGTGTCGCCCATATCACATCCTCACCATCCGCCTCGCCCCGCTCAATGCTCGTGTCGCCCACCATCACCATGTTATGCGATGGCGTCGCTCTGTACCAGCTCCTGTGGAGTTCATCATCGTATCCCTTTGGTCCGATGCCAGCATCAACGGCGATCGCCTTTCCGTGAGCATAGATCTCGAAATCGAGGATGTCGTAATGGTGGTGATTTGCTGCAGGTCCATAGTTTATAATCATCATCGTTGCGTCCTTCGACCATCCACTGCGCATGACGGTAAAGCGTGATTCCGCAAGATTAATAGAAGTTACATTTGGCTCGACCGGCTTAACGCTGACGTGCTGCGACTTCTCTTTGGAGAGAAATGGAAGAATCGGCCCGAGAAAATCGCCCCGCTTCAATTCGTTCCCCTGCTTGAAGACAAAATCCACAATGCTGCTTCGAAAACTATCATTGAATGGACAGCTTGTCCCGAGCGGGGACATCGTCAGCACGACGAACTCCGCCATCTTTGCTAATCGCCGACGATGCTTCGCCACGTAGGCCTTGTTCTTCGCGAAGTATTGGAACAAGGACAGATACCGATAGAAATGATTGAAGACTCCATAGCTGTACCCGGGTGTTCGCTCGAGGTATCCACCGTCGTCATAGACATCCTGTGCAAGATGTTCTTCCATGACCTTCTTTGCAGCAGCGAACCATCCGCGCGATTCCTTGAAGTCCGGGAATGTCAGCGCGAGGTACGCCTCACTGATTGCTGTGTGAATCGGCCAATTGTACGCGTGATACGGGTTGCGCTTCAGGGCTTCCACTAGCCAACGACCCGAGCCGAGAAGTGTTCGCAACATCCGTAGCTTCGTCTCTCGTTTCAAGTCTGGTGCGTTCTTGAACAGACGGAAGGCATCAATGAGCAGTGGCAGACGTGCCGCAATCCCAAGCTCATACCAGACGACATCAAACTGTGGTAGTGTATTGGAAATAGTATTCCGCTGTTCATACCATTGATTGAACATCGTATCGAACGCTTCAACGTAGCGTTTGTCTCCTGTCAGCATGTACGCAGACGTAAGATAATATCCCCATCCCCAGTAGTGGAACCCATACTTTCCGGACTCACCAAAATTGTAATTGAAGTCAATTACCTTTTCGAATTTGAAGTGGCCCGTACCGTAGGGGATCTTGTAGCTGACAACGTCTTCGGCATATCTCATGAGAGTGTTGTACTTTGCCGTATCTGCTTTCATCAACTCGCAATATTCATCGACCGTCATAAACGCCCCTTCATCGAATTGGCTGTAGCCGTAGTAGCGGTTGTTGTTTTTTTCACGTGTCTTCTTCTCGATCAACATTTCGAGGGCCAGCGTATAGCTTGCCGCCTCCGTTTTTTTCATTTTTTGAATCAGTACTTTTCCCCAGTCGACCGAGTCGTAGAATTCCATGTCAGAGATGTTTGCAATACGATTCTGGAAATATTCGGGGTCAAGGTTGTTTGCATGCCATTCGGAAAGGGAGAGTTTTGGGGGAAGTTTTGTGAAGTCCTTCGGCTTGTATTCTTCCCCACAGAGCGGACAGAGTTTCTTGCCGTCTCGCTCTAAGATTGACCAGGGAACAAATCGTTTCTTAGGAGACTTTCCTTTTGGTTTCGATTGTGATGCTGTCATGTTTGCAAAGAGAAGAATGGTGAGACAAAAGGTTAAAGTGGAACGACTCACGGAATTTAGTCGGGTCATTGTGAAACTTCCAGGAAGGTTAACTGCTCCTCTCACATAACCGCAGAGCTCAACTCGTCAGCAAACACAATCTTTCCGATCTCGCACTCCTTGCAGCGCTCCTCGACGCAGTAGAACTTGTGAAGCTGAATTGTTCCCTGCTGGAGATAAGCCGTGGTCAGAAGGACGCGATTCTCTAAGAGTTGTGGACGCATCGTGTTGAGGATTGAATTTGATTCGAGGGAGGGAAAGTTCTCATAGAGCTTCAACGTGTTGGCCCGGACGACGCCGTCTTTGAAAATCCTTGCATAGAGAAGCGCGATAGGAATGATTGTATTAAGAATGATGTCATCGATTCGCTCATGTCCTATTAATCTCTTCACGGACCCGCGAGATTGACCGCCAAATATGAAGTGGTGAGCCCAATAGCCTTCTCCCTCGACAAGGAATAGTGATTGAAGTGCAGCGAGCTTTTCCTTCTCTCTGGCACTTCGAGATTTGATAGTCTGAATAATCTCCCTCATCCAATCTTTCTCGAGAAGTTTGTGGAGCAGAAAGCTCATGGCTGCCAGTCGCACGGTGGGGAAATTCTGGGGACGAAGACGGAAGAACTGCCAGTCTGCTTCATGGAGAATCTCCTTCTGGTATCTCTTCCGGATTTTCTTCCACGCTCTTCGCAGTGAGGCCATATACTTCCGTGTCTCGACATCTTCGAATGGCTTTCTTACCGCCAAGATCCCTGCGGCACCAAATAGCATCGCCTGGATATTGAGGAGAGAATCTTCGCTGTTGCTTCCTTTTTCCTGTTGGATGAACTCTAATGAGAGGTTCCGGGCCAAACGCAAGAATGGCTCTTGGTTTTTCGAGTAACCTAGACCTTCCATGATTCCTTCGTAGAGGAGTTGTTCCCAGAACCCCTTCTTCGAAAAGTCCTTCTGCGTATATTCCTTCACCGGGGGCGGAAGCTCGGATGGGTCATCATAATAACGAGGATATGGCTCCTTTACCACGAGTCGGCGTTCATCGACGAGCTCTTTCAACCTCTCGTCGAATTTTCTGATCTTCAACTCGATTCGCTCAACGGCAAGCTTCTCAACCCATGCTGTGATTAGTTGTGCTGGTACCTCATCGTTCTGACCGTGGCATTTGATTGTCTGGACCCTGTCTTTTCGCTCGTCAAGAATTGCGCGTTGCCAGATGAAGCGGAGAGGCTCAGTGAGGAATGGTTCCAGGACAAGCGTGGATACTTCGCGGCCACTCTGGGTTTTCGGCGGAGGCACCATGGCTTTGCGGGGTTGCCATCTGAGGACAACGTGGAGGACGACACTGTTGTATCGTGAATCACCGGAGTGCAAATGCTTTTGCCAGTCGGTGAGGTCGTGATGAATCTCGACGTCGCCTTCGTAGGTTATTCGACCGACCCGGATCTTGGCGTTGCGGAAATCCGGCCCAGCATCTCGGTTCGGAACTCCAATGTCGATGATCTCGATTCTCTGGCCGTCGAGAGATCTCAGCTCATCGAGGGAGAGATACTTGTTCTGCCAAATGAAGTGAAGAAAGCGCTCGTGGATATGGCGAGGAGTGTGCATGGGAATCTGAGCAAAGGGACCTTAACTGAACTACTAAAGCCTAAAAGTACTTTTCTCGGAAACGATTGATCGTGTCGCGGAGTTTGAGAGCCGCAGCGCGCGCAGCCTCGGGGAAGTCTTCACCAGAAGATGCGTGGAGGATCGCTCTGCTTGAGGAGATGATTGCAAGCTCGCCCTGCGCGTCACATCCATACCGGACGGCAGATTCGAGGTCTCCTCGCTGCGCTCCGATACCCGGGAGCAAGAATGGCAGGGCGGGCGCAAGTTCTCGGAGACGTTTGAGGACTCTCGGATACGTCGTGCCAGCAACGACACCACAGTTCTTCTTCGTATTCCATTGGTGGATTTTTTGCAAGACCTTCTCGTACAGGGGCTTACCATTCACTTTGAGGAATTGAAAATCTTTTGCGCCGCTATTGGAAGTTGCTGTAAGGATGAACGCACACTGCTCTCTTCGCTTCAGGAACGGCTTCAGAGAATCCTCACCCAAGTAGGGATTGACTGTTGCGGCGTCGAATTCGTAATCTTGAAGGATCAACTTCGCATATCGTTCTGCCGAATTACCAATGTCGCCTCGTTTCCCGTCACCGATTGTAATGATATTTTCTGGAATGCGTGCGAGAGTTTGGTGTACGGTGTACCACCCGTGTTCTCCAACAACTTCATAGAATGCAAAGTTGATCTTATACGCGCAGACGATGTCTTTCGTTGCATCGATGATGCGACGATTGAATTCGAACATTGGATCGGCATAGCCGAGGAGATACTCAGGGATTTTAGAAATATCTGTGTCCAGCCCAATGCAGAGCAAGCTCTTATTCTTTCGCTGGATGGTTCGAAGTTTTTCGTTGAAGGTCATGCCTTTATTTCTCTAGCTTTCTCTGGCGAATCTGCACTTCATCAAGAACGGTGATATATCCATCGAAATCCAAATCTTTCCGCTGAAGCAAAGCTAGCAATTGTTTTGACACGAACTCCGACGTCTGAGGAGAAAAACGCAACAGAATTATTCCAGTACTCTTTCTCCCCTTCCTAAAAACAAATTCACTGAAATCCTTGTCGAATGTAATAAGAATTCACCTTTCATTGGAAGCAATCTGTATAACATCCTCGTCAGAGGCGCCGGGAGATAACTCAGAGACCGAAGAGATATTAAATCCCTTGTTGCGTAAGTGCTGAAGGGCGGCCAGAGGGATATTTTCATTAGCAAGGAAGCGCACACCCTGTCTACTTTAGAAGATAGACTTTTTCCTCTTTGAGATTCTGTGTTGCGTATTGAATGGCAGCGAGAATATCCTCCCTTTTCAGTTGAGGATAGTTTTCTAGAATTTGTTCTTGTGTCCATCCGTTCCCCAACAACTCCAGGAGAAATTCTACACTGATTCTCGAGCCTCTTATGATTGGCTTCCCGGATAAGACTTTTGAGTCAACAGTGATCCGATTGTTATAGGCAGGTCCCCTTGATGGCCTTGTTTTGAGGGCTCTTTTCTTATTTTTCATGAGCGCTCTCTGCTGAAAC
>CAYHSB010000107.1:0-6110 GCA_964359185.1 uncultured Chitinophagales bacterium | reverse complement strand
TGGAGCCAGTGCCGAGTATCGATCTTTTGTAAGTCGGTTTCCGAAGAGTCCCCAAGTGCCTGAAGCTTATTTCTGGATCGGGAAATCGGCACTGATAACAAATCAGGTCGATGAAGCACTTCAAGCTTTCAATCAGATTGTCAACACCTATCCGGCAAGCAAGGTTGCAGCAAAGGCCTTGCTCGAGATTGGGATGGTCTATCTTGCCCAAAAGCATTTCGGTGAGGCCAGTAGCACTTTTGACCGCTTGGAGGAGAAGTATCCAGGAACAGACGCTTCCGTAGAGGGAGCGTACCAGAAAGGGGTTGCACTGGAGCTTGGCGGAAACAGTGAAAGGGCTCGGCAGCAGTTCGAATCAGTATTCAAGAAATTTCCACAGTCAATCTTCGCGGGGAAAAGCAAGATCAGTCTGGCACGGATTTATCGGAACGAAGGAAAGACTGCTGAGGCCGTGCGCATTCTAACTGAGGTCGTGACGGGACGGACGGATGATTTGGGCGCCGAGGCACAATTCGAGCTGGGCGTGACACAGCAGATGTCCAGGAATTATGACGATGCTATCGCCGCCTTTCTTCGAGTGAAATATGTCTTTCCTTCTGCCGAACAATGGATCGCCCGTTCGTACCTTCGGCTCGGAGAATGTTATAAAGCCACGAATCAAGTGGGGAAGGCGAAGGACGCATACGAGACGGTGCTGAGGAATCATAAAAATGATGACCTAGGCAGAGAAGCAGAACAGAGACTCAAACAGCTCCAGGAGTCCTAAGTATCGATGGTCTTTGTCCAGTGAAGGAGGGGGATATGGCAGGGAAAAGAATAATCCAGGCACTTTTGATTGCAGGACTGCTAGGCGGCCATCCGCTAGTAGGCACAACAAATGCTCAGGAAAAGAAAGAGCCTCCACCCCGACCTGCGGCGATCGATGAGAAGGACGAATCCGCCTCATCTCGTGAAGCAAAACTTCCGAAGATTGACCTCCCCGAGTTCGTCATCACTGGCCGAGAGTTCATTGAACTTCCTCTCACAAGCAAGTTAGATCAAAGCGGAGCCCCTGGATATCTCGTCGACGCATCGCGACTAACTGTCCTCGGTGAGAAGAACAAAGATAGTCTTAGCGCAGAATCAGAAAAACCCAGTGCCAGCCTTTCACGAAACGTTGATAACTTTGACGGGAGACTAAGTCTTGGATACGGACGGTTTAACTCTTCCTACGGCGAGGGGTGGTTTGGAAGGAAGTATGAAGAGGGTGACTTCAACCTACATGGGCGATACCGTGCACACAAGGGCTACGTTGACCATGCCGACGCGACGGCGGGCTCCCTGGATGCCTCGGGGGGACTTTATCTACCGAGGAAGCTCGGACTTTTCAGGGGCTCGAGACTAACCGGACAGGTTTCATACGAAGGCGAAGACTTCCGTTTCTTTGGTTCAGCAATCCCAGACTTGAAAAGGACGGTCAATAATTTTCAAGTTGGGATTGGACTGCGTTCGGGTTTGACCTCTTTCATCTCGCACGAGAGTTCAGTGCGTTTTCAAAGGTTGACTCTCCGGGATAAGGATAGGAGCCGCGAGGATAACTTGTCCTTCACTTTCCAGGCATCAAAGGAGGCGGCTGGATTCCAGTTGCAGGGAGAGTTCTTTTATGCGGCGGACTTTCTTGATCAGTCCAACCCCGGCAACGACCCTCACTATTTGCGGACGAAAGCAGGTTTTCGAAAACTGCTGTTCGATAAGTTCGACTTGTCAGCAGGTCTCAGCTTCTATTTCTTCCGGAATTCTGATACAGGGTTCAGGTCAAAATTTTATCCAACCGTTGCGCTTCAGTACTATCTCAACCGTCAATTGACAGCGTTTGCACAGTTTGAGCCTGCGGTAGAGCGAAACTCTCTCTCCCATTCCGTGTCCGAGAATCGATACATCGGGAATGATATCAGCATTAACCACCAAGATGTTTTCGTGAATTTCTCGGGTGGTGTCCAGTTCGATATACTGAACCGAGGGACAGGTCGGGTCTATTTGAAGTACCAACGAATCAACGATTTTCCCCTCTACGACGACCCAACGTCGCACAACTACGCTGACTGGGTTCCTCTACCGTTCATCGAGTGGGATCTCTTTTACGGGGGTACGACGAGATTTGTTTCTATCAATGGTGAGGTGGTCATCGACTTGACAAATGCAGATCGTCTTAGTGGGACACTGCGAGTTTTATCGAGTCATAATTCCTCTACAGAAGAGCAAGCTCCTTATGTCGCGCCTGTTTTTTTCATGGCGAGATACTCGCACCACTTTCCAATTGGGTTATCGACCCAAGTCGTGGCACAGCTTGTTGGAGAGCGTCGGATCGGGATCAGGGTTTGGAGTACTACCCGACTAAATTCGTATTTCCTTCTTGATGCCAGTGCAGAGTATAGCGTGAGGAAGAACATCACCATCTTTCTTCGCTTGAACAATATTTTTGATGAACACTACAGCATTTGGAATCGCTATCGGGAACTCCCATTTTCGATTCTCGGGGGAGTTTCTGTGAAATGGTAGTGTCAGCAGCGTGGCGAGCTGTATTTCTTATCTCATGAGAGAGTCCTGTGCCTGACTTAAATCTGAAAGGGGAAGAAGAACCACAAGAGATTTCACGTGAGAGAGAACATCCGGGAGGAAGAAGGACAGTCTGGTTGTTAATGCTTTTTGGCGGCCTGGTACTTCTTGTTGCTGGTGTGTTTGTTTTGTTTGACTCAAGAATCTTTCAGCCCGAGCAGAGTGAAATTTTCCCGCCGGAGCCTACGGTCACTGTCAAGCTGGACTCAGGAGCGAGAGTTTCTAAACTTGCTGACTCATTGGTTGCAGATTCTGTGAATTCTCAAACTGCGTTGCAGTTCACGCGGGCACTGGCGGAGAGCTCTGCCTCTCCGATTACTTCAGGGAAGTATACGATACAATTGTCAGCGTGGCGATTGGAATGGAGAGCTAAAGAAGAAGCTAAACGATTGCGGGGTCTAGGGCTTGATGTCTATCTGTTGAAGAGAGAGCCCGACAGCGGTGGCAAAGTCTGGAACTGCATTCGCATGGGACACTATCAGACACACGAGGATGCGAAAAAGGCCGCGGAGGGATTTCTCGATACCCTCGTGGTCGGCTACACCTACGAAAAAGAGGAATAGCCTATCACTAATCACGAAGAAGGGGGAATGCGATGAATCTGTTGTCGTTATTTTTGCGGGGCGGTATCGTTATGTGGCCAATTCTTTTTTGTTCAATCGTTGGATTGGTGATCTTGATTGAAAAATACCTTGTCTTGCACAAGGCCAAAGTGAATGTGGACGAGTTCATGCACAAGCTCAAAGGGATAATGCAAAGAGGCGATGTGCGAGGTGCGGTAGGCTTCTGTTCTGGAGTGGACGTTCCTCTTGCAAACATCCTGAAGAAAGGACTTCTGAGTTTCGAGCAGGGTGAAGAGAAGGTGAAGGAAGCGATCGAAACAGCCGGGAAAGAAGAAATCTACCACCTCGAACGCCACCTCGCGATCCTTGCAACGATTGCAGGAGTTGCTCCGCTCCTGGGTTTTCTTGGAACTGTCACCGGGATGATTGGCGCGTTCCGCGTCGTCGAGGCAATGGGAGGTGTTGTGAGCCCAAGTGACCTCGCGGCTGGGATCTGGGAGGCGCTCTTGACCACGGCATTCGGTTTGATGGTGGGCATTCCTGCGTACGGATTTTACAACTATTTCGTTACACGCGTGAACAGATTCGTGTTTGAGATCGAAAACAGCTCAACGGAGTTCCTCTCTCTCATGCGGTCCGGGAAGTTCGAGGAGGGAGAAGTTCTTGCAGGGACGGCACTCGCTGGGACTCATTCCGCTGTTCCGTCTGATGAGTACTTTCGAGTCAAATCGAAGTGAAGGAGCACAGCAATGACTTTCAAATCGGAAAGCAAGGTTCTCGACATTTTCAATTTTTCATCGCTGACAGACATCGTGCTCCAGTTGCTGATCTTCTTTCTCCTCTCTTCATCGTTCGTAATGCAAACGGGAATCAAAGTGCAGTTGCCGAAGGCGGAAACGGGCGAGCCCCAGTCAGCAAAAAACGTGATTGTAA
Source organism: uncultured Chitinophagales bacterium (assembly GCA_964359185.1). GTDB lineage: Bacteria > Bacteroidota > Ignavibacteria > UBA10030 > JAHEZR01 > CAYHSB01. The sequence goes on along the minus strand of CAYHSB010000107.1, from coordinate 2,019 downwards.
CACTGACTGATGCCGGCAACCTTTACCTCAATGGCGAGCAAGTGGACCTCTCGACGCTTGGTCCTAAGCTTGCGACTGTCATTGGAAAGGAGAAGGAGCAAGTTGTCATCATTAAGGCCGACAAGACCGTGAGTCTCCAGAGGACGGTTGAGGTTATTGACGTCGCCAAAGCCGTGGGTGCAGCCAAGTTCATGATTGCTACGACACCAAGATGAGCACCTCTCAGGCAAGATCCTTCGCGGATGAAACCGTCAAGGGTTGGATAGGATCGATTCTGTTTCACCTCCTCCTCATCTTTATCTTTTACTTTACCTACGTCGACGAGGGTCGAAGAACGGCAGGCTTCGTCGAGGTGACACTCGGGAGCTTCGGAGAAGCACCGAGTGCGCGGACTTCACAAACCATTAGCGATGAACGCCCTGAAGCTTCAGCGAGGGCTTCAGCTCCGGTCCTTATCAAACGACGAGCCTCGACACGGCTAGATCTCCCAGAAAGACAGTTTCCGGTCGCAGACGAAATCCTTCGCCTCCCCGAGACGAACAAACTTGATGTGGCTGACGAACCCAACCGGCAGGCCCGGGGTACGAGCGAGCGGCGATTGCTCGGAGAGAAGGAAACTGGGGCTGGGAAGTCACTCGAGGGGGAGAAGCTCATAGGGGAGGGGAAGCGCGGCACTCTCGGTGAGGGTGCCGGCTTCTCTGGTTCGACTGTGGGAGCTGACATCGGCCGGGCGACTGGATATTCGATTCAGTGGGCCGGTGGAGGAACCCGGAAAAAAATTAGCGGCGATCTGCCAACGTATCCCGAGGGGGTTAACCTCGAAGCCCAGATTCGACTTCAAGCGGTCGTGGCTGTGGATGGTTCGGTAAAGAGTCTCCATCCAATTCAAAAGGCACACGAGAAATTGGAAGAGGCTGCGATTAAAGAAGTTCGATTCTGGAAGTTCGAGCCGCTGAGTATTTCCCAGCCTCAGGTGGATCAAACGTGTACGATCACATTTAATTTTAAACTGCAATAGGGCACGCCCTGGGGGCCTTTCTCCATTTCTGAAAATGGTTTCTGACTGTCCTCTCCAACAGGAGTAATCCTCCGTGCGTGAAGTCTACTACGACGTCGAGACCCAAAAGTCTGCTGCTGAGGTCGGCGGCTGGCACAACACGCATCTCATGCGCGTATCGGTTGCTGTCACTTGGAGTGAAGAGGATGGCTTCCGTCGATGGCAGGAGAGCGAGGTGAAGGAACTCATGTCGTATCTCACGGCGCACGATCGCATCGTCAGCTACAACGGCGATGGTTTCGACTCAAAGGTTCTGAGCTTCTACGCTGATACATCAGAAATAAATAGGAGATCGCTTGACTTGGCCACCGCGCTCCGAAGAAATCTCGGGCACCGGATCCGACTTGAGTCGATTGCGCAACCTACACTCGGAAAAGGGAAAACTGCTGATGGTTTGACGGCGCTGCGCTGGTGGAAGGAGGGGAAAATCGAGTTGATTGCTGAGTACTGCGAGAAAGATGTGCAGGTGCTGGTCGACCTCCTGAAATTTGCCCGAAGCAAGGGCTATCTGCGGTACCTCGATCTCTCCGGAAACGAGCGAATGGTCTATTTGAAATTATGATTTCGGTTTACATGACCCCCGCCCCTTATTTCTTCAGATACCAGTAGTAGAATACTCCTTCCCCAACGGTCAAGAGCAAGAGCGAGAGCGCATCCCGATCCAGGCCGAGACCCAATCCCTTTGAAGGGGCAACTGCTTGAAGGAGTAGGGTGCTGAGTGTCCATCCAACAGAAAATATTATCGCCATGAAGGCAACCGCGAGGATTCCTTCTTTCACTCCTTCCTCCTGCCAACGCTTCGTGTATACGAACACCGCCGCAATAGTGTGCAGATAGAAGACAAGAAGAGGAATCATTGGCGGTCAATAGGCGTCTTTGCCGAAAACGACCGCTTTCACGGTCTGTAAAATAATCTTCAGATCCAGAACGAGCGACCAGTTCTCGATGTAGTAGATATCGTA
>CAYHSB010000106.1:0-6336 GCA_964359185.1 uncultured Chitinophagales bacterium | reverse complement strand
AACATCACTCGGCGGAAAAAGTCTTATCAAAAAGATTCTGGCAAGCCTAAAGGAGCAATAATTCAAGCTTGGCGCTATTCAACATTGCCATCGCTTGGTTCGCATCACGCAGGAACGTATCTACTGCCACACGTTCCCCTCTCGGATGTCCAGGTAGTTATTGATCGGACCTATTCTTCAGGCAGCGGCCTTGTTGGTTGAGACCATGACTCAAAGGAGGCTTGATGAAATACAGCACTGCACTGCGGGATCTTGCCCGTCGGCGGGACTCATTTAGCAATATCTGTTGATTTCCTCGTTTTCCTTTCTTATTCTGAAGACAGATGTCTCGTCTGGTAACCTTTAATCCCTCGTTGTGACCGTGTGAAGACTCACATTTCATTCTCATTTGAGAAACAAAGGAGGAACCATGCGTACCATTCGATTGGCAGTCATCTCTTTCACTGTGGCCGTTATTTATGTAGCAACCTCGGGTAGCTCTCTATTGCGAGCACAGCAAAAACCACTGCTTAGCCCCAGGGATTCAACGATCATGTACCTTGAAGGCAAGAAGGTTATGGTGGACTACGGCCGCCCCTCGATGCGCGGGCGGAAAATCATGGGTGAACTCGTGCCGTGGAACAAAGTATGGCGGACAGGCGCGAACGAAGCGACGACGTTTAGAATAGATACGAGTCTAATCATCGGGCCTGGAGTCCCTCTCCAAAGAGGGGCGTACACGCTCTGGACCCTACCTTCAGAGAAAGAATGGAAGCTTATCATCAACAAGCAGACCGGGCAGTGGGGCACGAACTATGATGAAAGCCAAGACTTCGCCCGCTTCGACCTGAAGGTGGAAAAACTCGACAAAGCCGTCGAGCAGTTCACGATCAACCTCGAGAAAACGAGCAATACCCCAGGCATCATGAACCTAATGTGGGAGAACACGCTCCTCTCTACTCCGTTCATGATCAACGAGAAGCGCATACCGCCCAGTCCGCGAGACTCCGTTGAACTCTCCCTCTCTGGCAAGAAGATCTCGGTCAACTACGGCCGCCCGTTTATGCGCGGTCGGAGGATCGTGGGCGTTGTTGTACCATACGACTCGGTGTGGCGCACCGGAGCAAATGCAGCTACAGCTTTCACTACAGAGGCGGATCTCGTGATTGGTGCCGTTTCCGTTCCAAAGGGAAAATACTCGTTGTGGTCGTTGCCCGCAGACGAGGGATGGAAGCTCATCATCAATAAGAAGGTTGGACCTGGTGCACCACAGTATGATCAGAAGGAGGATCTTGCACGCATCGACATGAAGGGGGAATCACTTGAGAAGCCAGTGGAACAGTTTACCGTATCGCTTGATGGAACCGGCAGCGACTCTGGAATTTTGAAGCTCGCCTGGGAGAAAACGCAGGTGTCAGTCGAATTTAGGATGAAATGAGACGAGCGCTCGTCTGATATCGGACTCGTTTTCCATGATCCTCTCTCACCAACAACGTCAGGCTTATCAGACGGAAGGATATCTTAAATATGGCAGGCTTCTTTCTCCAACAGAGCTCGGACTCTTGAGGGAACACTACATCAGAGTCTACGATGATTTCCGTGTCGGGGGAAAACTTCACAACGTTGCCGTCCAGAAAGACAACAGACCCGGGGCGCCAACGAGCAAACCCGAGAATCTCCAAATCCATTACATGTGTCATTACGATGAAGTCATCCTCTCATTTCTCTATTCGAAGAAACTCCTTGACATCGTCCAGGACTTGATTGGACCGAACATTAGACTTTTCTTCGAGCAGGGATTCTGGAAGCCACCGTTCCATGGCGCACCCACAAACTGGCATCAAGACAACGGATACTTCAAGCTGCTCAACTCTTCGGACGGGGTTGGCTGCTGGATTGCGCTCGATGATGCGACTAAGGAGAATGGATGCATGTGGGTTGTGCCTGGAAGTCATCGGAAAACTTATACGCATTACCGCGACATGACCACCGATCATCTCTTGCGCACAGATGTCGCGGAGGACCAGGCGGTCGCCGTCGAGCTGGAGGCCGGCGAGTGTATGTTCTTCGAATTCGGCACACTCCATCAAACGAAGTCGAACACAACAAACACCGATCGGGGCGCCCTCGCCATACACTTCAGCAAAACGGAGGCTGCATCTCTGGAACTCACCTGGCTCGAGCGAGAGAAGAAATTTACACCAATCCTCAGAGGAACGGGATGCACTGATGGGTTCGAAGAGTTTGGCCTCCACCTGGCAGGACGGTGGGAAAAGCAATTCGTGAGTTAGCTACTCGTTGTCAAAATGGGGAAACGTCGTTCCCCAAGATTCCCTCTCTCTCTTCTTTCATTTTCCAAATTGTCAGGTATTTGCCGAGTTGGCTGATTTTCTCTGAAAAAATCAGCACCTACCCCTGCCAAAAAGTCTTCCCTAAGAGTTGACTGTCCCCCAGTCATTCTTAAGAAACCTTATTCTAGTTCAGTTTCTTCACTCTTTGCGTCTGGCACAGGGATTGCGATACAACCGTACGTGTAGAGATGCAAACAAAAAACCAATTCACTAAAGGAAGTGTCAGATATGTCAATCATTCGTTGGAGCCCAGTGCGTGACCTAACGCCTTGGACTTGGGACATCGGCAGTGAGCTAACCCACATTCACCGAGAGATGAACCATATGCTCGATACATTCTTCCGCGGAGGGACAGTCGACGATGGTTCTTTTGGAACCTTCTGGACCCCGGCCGTTGACATTACTGAACGCGAAGATGCATACTTGGTCGAGGTTGAACTCCCCGGTCTGAAGAAAGAGGATGTGAAGATCACGATGGAGAACAACATTCTCACAATCCAGGGTGAGAAGAAGCAGGAGAAAGAAGAGAAGCGAGAAAACTACCATCGCTCAGAGCGCGCATACGGATCGTTCCAGCGGTCGTTTACACTTCCGACCACTGTAAAGAGCGACAAGATTGAAGCGCAATACAAGAATGGGATCCTTACAGTTACTCTCCCAAAGGTCGAGGAAGCAAAGCCCAAGGCGGTTGAAGTGAAGGCGAACTAAACTGGACTACCGTGGAGAGACGGCATTGGGTGTCATTGCCTCAGCAGGCAGTGTTACACCCACTGCCGTTTTTCCGCCTGATCACTAAGGACGACGGAGGAGTGCAATCGTTAGGCCCTTCCTGTGTCTAGACCTAACCCGGAAGTTTTGAGGGAGCGTCGGCAGTCAGATGGAACTAAGCGCTGCACATGAAAGGAGCAAAAAGCGTGACCAGAAAAAAATCGAATGGTCTAGATGGACAGAAAGAGCCGTCGGAAAAGCAAACTGAAAGGCAGAATGTCCAGCATATTCCTGAGACCCTGCCAGTAATTCCGCTCCGTAATTCCGTCTTCTTTCCCCGACAGGTGCTGCCACTTTCGATCGGACGTGAAAGCAGTCTCTTGGGCGTCGAGGCTGCAACTCGTGAGAATTCCCAGATTCTCGTTCTTTCCCAACGGGAAAGTGGGGTTGATAATCCAGAAGCCTCTGATTTGTACCCAGTCGGCACCGTCGCGAAGATTCTCAAACTCTTTACTCTCCCGGATGGCTCGAAGAGTGTTCTTCTCCAGGGTCTGTATCGAGCACGACTTGTCACATTCGTCCAACGTGAGCCGTTCATTCGAGTGGCTGCACAGCGCATTAACGACGAGCTCGTAGAGGGCCTTGATGTGGAAGGGCTCATCACTGCGGTCAAGACTGTTTTTCACCGTGTAGTAGAACTCTCTCCGGACCTCAGCGAGGAACACCTTTCGATCGTTCTCAATATCGAGGAGGCAGGGGGAGTGGCTGACATCGCTACGTCAATCGTTGGCATCCCTGTCCACGAGAAGCAAGGTATTCTCGAAACGTTGAACGTCAAAGCGCGACTGGAAAAAGCCCATTTGACGCTCAGCAAGCTTGCCCAACGCCTGGAGATTGGAAGTAAAATCCGATCAGACGTACAACAGGAGATCAACAAGAGTCAGAGGGAGTTCTATCTCCGTGAGCAGATGAAAGCAATCCAGAAGGAGCTTGGAGAGGACACGGAGAACATAGAAATCAGAGAATTCCGCCAGCGGATCGAAAAGGCAAATCTCCCTGAAGAAGCCCGAAAGACCGCGGAGAAAGAATTGGATCGTCTTTCGAAAATGCACGCTTCCTCCGCAGAGTATACAGTCGCACGCACATACTTGGAATGGCTGCTTGACCTCCCTTGGTCCCTTTCCACCCAGGACAACCTCGACATCGGGAAAGCACGTGAAGTGCTCGAAAGAGATCACTATGGTTTGGAAAAGGTTAAAAAACGGACCCTAGAATACCTTGCCGTTCGCAAGCTAAAGAACGATATGCGAGGCCCCATCCTGTGTTTTATCGGCCCTCCAGGGGTCGGAAAAACGTCGCTTGGGCGCTCGATTGCAAACGCGCTCGGGAGGAAGTTCGTGCGTATCTCCCTTGGTGGAGTACACGACGAGGCAGAGATACGCGGCCATCGCCGCACCTATATTGGCGCACTCCCCGGTCGCATCATTCAGGGGATCAAGAAGGCTGGTTCGAATAATCCCGTCTTCATGCTCGACGAAGTCGACAAGATAGGGATGGATTTCCGCGGCGACCCCTCGTCTGCTCTCCTCGAAGTTCTTGATCCGGAGCAGAATTTTTCGTTCAGCGACCACTACATCGAGGTGCCGTTCGACCTCTCCAAAGTCCTGTTCATTGGAACTGCAAACTTGATCGAGCCAATTCCACCGCCCCTGCGGGATAGGATGGAAGTGATCGAGATCCCCAGCTACATCGAAGATGAGAAGCTTCATATAGCAAAAGGATTCCTCATCCCAAAGCAGCGCAGTGAACACGGCTTGACCGAAGAACTCATTCAGTTTGAAGACAATTCTCTTCACAAGATAATCAGTGGCTACACGAGGGAAGCAGGAGTCCGCGGACTTGAACGCCGCATCGCAGATGTTTGCCGCGGGGCTGCAAGAGAGGTCGCAGAGGGGAAAAAAGACTCAACCCACATCACGGAAGAATTGCTTCCTAAGTATCTTGGTCAACAGAAATTCTTCCCTGAAGTTGCGGAGCGGATCAACAAGCCCGGCATTGCGACCGGTTTAGCCTGGACGCCTGTCGGGGGAGATATTCTCTTCATCGAAGCAACGAAGATGAAAGGGAAAGGAAATCTGATCCTCACCGGACAACTCGGAGACGTAATGAAGGAATCAGCCCAGGCAGCGCTCAGCTATATTGCAGCACAAGCTGAGCGGCTTGGAATCGATGAGTTGTTCAAAGAGAAGTTTGATATTCACATCCACGTACCTGCTGGCGCTACACCCAAGGATGGTCCCTCTGCAGGGGTCACGATCCTCACTGCGTTGACCTCGCTACTGACTGGGTGCCTTGTCCGGAACGACCTTGCCATGACGGGAGAGATAACGTTGCGTGGCGCTGTACTGCCTGTGGGAGGCATTAAAGAAAAGGTTCTTGCAGCACATCGAGCAGGCATCAAGCGCATCTTGCTGCCAGAGAGAAACAAATTCGACCTGGAAGAAATCCCTAAGCAAGTTCTAGAGGACCTTGAATTCCAGTTCGTCAAAGAGATGGACGAAGTCGTTCGCCTGTCGCTTCAATTGCACGATGGACAACTCACCAATGGTTCTCTGGAGAATCTTAAGTCGACCAGGCGAGAGTTCCAGGAACCGAAGGATATCGCAAGCGTCGAACTGCCTGCTGAGCTTCAAGCCAAGGTGCAGGAAGAATCTAAAAAAACTGAGTTCTAAGGAGAGTAACTGACACGCGTCCTGCGATCGTTGCTCCCATCAAGTCAGGAGTCCTATGTTCTATTTCTCTCTTTGAGCATGCCGATCGCCCAGACAATGATTGATGCAGCTAATCCGGGATACATCGGCTCGATGCCGAAGAGGTAGCGAGGATCTTCCTTCCCGCCGACTAATTGTCCGTAGAGCAAGCTTCCCGACGAAGTTACCCAACCAAGTAGCATTGTGAGGAAGGCCCATCGCGCTGAGACTTTTAACCGATCAAAGTAGCTTGTCACTACAGGAACGAGCAGCCCGGGAATGATCGCCGTCCCGATGATGTACCACAGCCTCACCACCGACGGAACAAGAAGTGCAAGTCCAATTGAGACGAAAGCACTTACAACAAGACCTACCTGCGTGAACCTCTGAACATCAGTTTGTTGGGCCCCCTGCCGAATCTTGCAAAGAATATCCCTCCCAAAAGAGATCGCTGAGATAAGTGCGAGGCTGCTCAGCGTTGACATGATCGTTGCAAGCATCCCGATGTAGAACAATCCCTTGAAGACGTCAGGAAGCGCCACTTCAGC
>CAYHSB010000105.1:0-6354 GCA_964359185.1 uncultured Chitinophagales bacterium | reverse complement strand
GACATTAGGAACATACTAGATTTCGAGACTGATTATCCCGGATGCAAGATTTTTCGTCTTGAGCAAAACTATCGGTCGACAAAGACGATATTGGGTGCTGCCGACCAGATAATCAAGAACAACAGGGACCAGATCAAGAAGAATCTCTGGACGAATAACCCAGTGGGAGAGTTGATCACAGTCCTTGACACCGAGGATGAGAGGGATGAAGGCTACCAGATTGCCGAGAAGATCCTTCAGGAGAGTATCAGGCTCAAACTCGATTTGAAGGACTTCGCTATTCTCTATCGCACAAATGCGCAATCGCGGTCCCTCGAGGATGCCCTCAGACGGAATGGTATTCCCTACGTAATCGTTGGCGGTGTGGAATTCTATAAGCGAAAGGAGATCAAAGACGTTCTCGCATACCTCAAAGTCATTGTTAATCCCAGAGACAATGAGTCCCTCCTCCGAATTATTAATTACCCATATCGAGGCATTGGGGAGACGACCGTAAGAAAAATAAGAAGATTCGCTGAGGAACTGAATCAGGGTCTCTTCGATACACTATTGAAGGTGGATTCACTTGCTGGAGTGAACGAGAGAACGAAAAAGCACATCACTGAGTTTTCAGAATTGATGAGAAAATATTTAGAGTTGAAAGAGGCGATCTCAGCAAGTGAACTGGCTCGTGCCCTCGTTGATGATCTTGGCATTCTCGTCGACTTTAAGAGAGAGGGCACCCCAGAGGCACTTAGCCACCGTGAAAACGTGCAGGAGTTGCTGTCAGCGATCACGGAATTTTCGAGGGACAGATCTGATGCGACGCTCGCAAGTTTCCTCCAGGACGTATCTCTCATCAGCGACGTCGACACCTGGGACAACGATCGGAACACAGTAACGCTGATGACGCTCCATAGTGCCAAAGGGCTTGAGTTTCCTGTGGTCTTTATAACTGGACTTGAAGAGGGCCTATTCCCGCTCTTCTCTTCGGAGATTGATCATGGAGAACTCGAAGAGGAACGAAGGCTTTTTTACGTAGGTGTCACACGGACAATGAGAAAGCTCTACATTTCTTATGCTCGCAGCAGGATGCGATACGGAGAGGTGACGTTTCCGGTGCGCTCTCGGTTCATCGATGAAATTCCTCAAGATTACGTATCGACTGAAAGGGCGGGAACTCGCCGGCGCCAACTCGCCGACTTAGAAGCAGGAGAGAGCCTACTTGGGTTTCGTCCACGCAGTGGACGAATTCTTGAGAAGAAAATCCCATCGGTCGAACTGGATTTTCACCAGTGGAGTCCTGAAGCTCATGACGGCTTTGATTGTGAACAAGGAGGAAAGGCAGGTCTACGGGTGGGCTGTACCATCGAGCACGAAATGTTTGGGAGAGGGCTGGTACTAAGCTTGAGCGGGAGAGGTGATACCGCGAAGGCGGTCGTTCAATTCGAAGTCGTGGGGAGAAAGCACTTAATGCTGAAGTACGCCAACCTCAAGCTCGTGTGAACCCTCCTTAATCCAGCCTTTCGGCTTAGGCGAAAGTTTCTTCCAACTCACAGATTCCGTCGCTCTGATTAATTTGCAGGGATGGGCTTTTCATTCAACACTTTTTGATAGTGTTGTTCATACTGGTCAACGACCTTCTCCATATCAAAGAGCTCGACTGCCCGCCGACGGGATGCATCGGCGAACAGACCATGCTTCTCCTCGTTCGTTAAGAGATCAATTGCATATCTTGCCATCCTTTGAATGTCTCCGATCTCAGCGATGAATCCAGTCTCACCATGCACAACAAGTTCGGGAAGTCCGCCGACACTCGAGGACACAACCGGCACGCCACAAGCCATCGCCTCCAAAGCCGAAAGCCCAAAGCTCTCGGATTGACTCGGCATAAGGAACAAGTCTGCGGCTGAGAGAAGTGGAACAAGCTCAGCTTGTTTACCAAGGAATTTCACATCATCATAAATTTTCAAATCTCTGCAAAGTCTTTCGCAGCTCGACCGGTCTGGGCCATCCCCGATGAGGAGAAGTTTGGAGGGTATCCGCTCTCGGATCGTGTTAAAGACATTGATTGCGTCCGCTACGCGCTTTACGAGGCGAAAGTTTGAGACATGAATGAGAATCTTTTCTCCGTGTGGTGCTATTTGTTTCCGGATTGATTGTGCCTCGTTGCGCCTGTACTTATTTGTATCAACAAAATTCGGAATAACCTCGATTTCTTTGTTGATCCCGTAGTTCGTTACAGTCTTCTCCTTCAAGAATCGAGAAACTGCTGTGACACCGTCACTCTGTTCGATGCTAAACTTCATTACCGGAAGAAAGCTGGGTTCCAGCCCAACGAGGGTAATATCCGTTCCATGAAGTGTGGTGACGACTTTGATCTTTTCGCCACCCAAAATCCTCTTCGCTAGGTATGCGCTTGTAGCATGGGGAATCGCATAGTGGACGTGAAGCAAATCCAGTCGCTCGAACTTCGCCACCTCAACCATCTTGCTCGCCAGCGCAGGCGTGTAGAGCGGAAACTCAAATAGCGGATAAGTCGCCATTTCGACTTCGTGGTAAACGATGTTCTCACTGAAGCCATCCAGACGCATCGGAAGGGCGTAGCTGATAAAGTGGATCTCATGGCCTCGCTGAGCGAGAGCTTTTCCCAGCTCGGTTGCAATGACCCCGCTTCCACCGTAAGTGGGGTAACACGTTATGCCAATCTTCATGAAATCTCTCCTTGTTGCGACCGAAAAGATAAACACAAGAGCAGAAAGAAACAAGTAACTGCGCAGATTGGCGCCGGGCTCTGGTGGCCGGAGGTGTCAGTATTCCTGAGTTCAAAGGATGGAGTTCCCCGGTGAAAACCTGAAGTTAGATGTTGTTGATGATGGAAAGATCGTTGTTTTGGCCTCTGGTGGCATAGGGTGGCTCTCTGAGACCGCCCCTCTATCCATTTCCAAGTGGCCTCCCGGGGGAAACGCTTTAGAGTGTCCCCAGGCACATATGGGGTAATCCGGGAGCCCAAATAGCTTACGAGAATTCATTTTTTGCTTGACTTTTCGGGGCGTTTTGGTTAGCTTTTGAGTGCATAGCCTGGAGGAGGGAATCAAATAAGGAGAAGAAACGTTGGATTAGTGTAGTCGATTTTTTTTTGGGCGAATCTAAGACTATTCCTGTCGTATATTACAAACACCATGATCCGGTTATCCAAAAGAGTTGAGTATGGTCTGATTGCTGTTCGGCACATGGCCTCAAGTCCTGGGGGTACCGTGTTCACGGCGAGGGAGCTCGCAGAAAAACTCGAGATGCCCTATGAGCTTCTGGCGAAGGTTCTCCAGAGGTTAGCCCGGGGCGGAATCGTCGGGTCGCAGCAAGGGACGAAGGGTGGCTATGCGCTCGCCCGGCGGCCCGAAGACATTACGATCTCTTCGGTGATCCGAACTATTGAAGACGAAAGACCCATGATTGCTGAGTGCTATGCGGATGGCCCAGACAGTTGCAACCTCTTTGTAAATTGTGGGATTCGAAGGCCGTTGGGAAAAATCCAGCGCAATCTCAATCAGCTTTTTGATAGAATGACGGTAATTGAGATTGTTTAGTCAACTACATGTTAAGAGGCGGCACGATCTCGACAACCAAAATTTCAAAGTGCTAGAACAATGAACCCTGTCACCATTGTCATAGAGAATCAAAAAGATTTCCTGAGATACCTGAAATCGGAGTTTCCACTCTACCATTTGTCGAACATCTTCTTCCGAGACATCCACTATGGGGTCATGAATTATTTGAGGGCATACAAAAAGAAGCTAAGGTATTACGACGGAGAAGAAGTCACGAAAAGTGTCATTGCTGAATTTGAAAAGATAGGGATATTGAAGAAAATGGACGAGCAGACGTGGCTTCTCATCTACCCCGAGTTCCAATTGCCGAGGGTGAAGAAAGCATCGTGAGCTGCATGGAAATGGTTAAGGGAGGGAGACTTTAAATGGGTTTGCTTGATAAGCAATTTCAAAGCAGTAATGTGGTGATCACGTCGCTGGACAATCTTCTCAACTGGGCGAGGCTTTCTTCCCTGTGGCAGATGCAGTTCGGGCTCGCGTGCTGCGCAATTGAGATGATGGCCACCGGCGCATCGCACTATGACTTCGACCGCTTCGGGGTTATGCCACGAGCAACACCTCGTCAATCGGATGTCATGATTGTTGCCGGAACGGTAACGTTAAAGATGGCTTCGCGCATCAAGCGACTCTACGATCAAATGTCGGAGCCACGGTATGTGATTTCTATGGGAAGTTGCTCGAACTGCGGCGGACCCTACTGGGAACACGGCTACCACGTGCTGAAAGGTGTTGATCGAGTGATTCCAGTTGACGTTTACGTTCCCGGTTGTCCACCGCGACCCGAAGCACTTCTGGAAGGGTTAATCAAGCTTCAGGAGAAAATCCGGAGAGAAAGTCTCGCCCCGAAAACAACCGCTCCCGCTCAGATTTAAGATGAACGGTCTTCATAGAATTGATGTGTAGGTAGAAAGAGTATACAAAAGCAAATAAATTACTCAAGATGACAGAAGAAAATAGGAATTCGAAAGCGATCAACTTCTTGATGGAAAGGTGAAAAATGAGCACTGCCACACAGACAATAGAAGCCCTAGCAACCCGCGAATATAAATACGGATTCGTCACAGAGATCGAGACCGATTCAATCCCCCGCGGGCTGAACGAGAACATCATCCATCTGATCTCCGAGAAGAAGAACGAGCCAGACTGGATGTTGGATTGGCGGTTAAAGTCGTACCGGCATTGGGCGAAACTGGAAAAGGCGGCTGCAGAACCCAAGTGGGCAAATATCAAATACGGTCCGATCGACTATCAGGATATGGTCTACTATTCGGCTCCCAAGAAAAAGCCTAATCTCAATAGTCTGGAGGAAGTTGATCCTGAGATCAGAAGAACGTTTGAGAAGCTGGGTATCCCGCTCGGAGAGCAGAAGCTACTCACTGGGGTGGCCGTTGATGCGGTCTTCGACAGCGTCTCGGTCGCGACAACCTTCCGAGAGACGCTAGCCGAACTGGGAATCATTTTCTGCTCCTTCTCCGAGGCGGTGCAAAAGCACCCTGACCTCGTGAGGAAGTATCTCGGATTTGTTGTACCGTACACGGACAACTTCTTCGCCACATTAAACTCTGCGGTATTCAGCGACGGTTCATTCGCTTACATCCCCAAGGGCGTTCGTTGCCCGATGGAGTTGTCCACATACTTTCGCATCAATGCCAAGGACACCGGGCAGTTCGAGCGGACGCTCATCATTGCAGACGAGGGTTCATCCGTGAGCTACCTTGAAGGTTGTACTGCACCAATGCGCGACGAGAACCAGTTGCATGCAGCCGTCGTCGAATTGATTGCACTTGATAATGCCACCATCAAGTACTCGACAATCCAGAACTGGTATCCCGGTGATAAAGACGGAAAAGGTGGGATCTATAATTTTGTGACCAAGCGTGGCAAGTGTTTGGGCGTGAACTCAAAAATTACTTGGACACAGGTCGAGACCGGTGCTGCGATCACATGGAAATACCCGGGCTGCATTCTGCAGGGAGACAACTCAGTGGGTGAATTTTATTCAGTCGCTGTTACGAACAACTACCAGCAAGCTGATACCGGAACCAAGATGATTCACATCGGGAAGAACACAAAGAGCACGATTGTCTCTAAAGGGATCTCTGCCGGTCATGGGCAGAATTCATATCGAGGGTTAGTGAAGATCATGAAGAATGCAACTAGCGCCCGGAATTTCTCACAATGCGACTCGCTCCTCATCGGGGACAAGTGTGGCGCACATACATTTCCATATATGGAAGTAAAGAACACCTCATCAAGGATAGAGCACGAAGCTTCCACTTCGAAGATCGGAGAAGATCAGATTTTCTACTGCAAGCAGCGTGGAATTTCTACCGAAGATGCAGTGAACATGATCGTTAACGGATTCTGCAAAGAAGTGTTTCGAGAGCTGCCAATGGAATTTGCTGTCGAAGCTCAGAAATTGTTGGGAATAAGCCTTGAAGGAAGTGTCGGTTAGCAAACAAAGGTCGAAAACGAAAAAGGAATAAAGGAATGCTTGAAATCATAAACTTATATGCTGGTATTGAGGGAAACGAGATCCTGAAGGGCATCGATCTGAACGTAAACGTCGGTGAGGTACATGCGATTATGGGTCCGAACGGATCGGGAAAAAGTACGCTCGCGCAGGTCCTCGCAGGCCGTGAATCGTACATTGTGACACGAGGGAAGGTCCTCTATGAGGGCAGAGACCTCTTAGGAATGTCTCCCGAGGATCGTGCTCGTGAAGGATTGTTCATGGCTTTCCAATATCCAGTCGAGATTCCCGGAG
>CAYHSB010000104.1:583-6391 GCA_964359185.1 uncultured Chitinophagales bacterium | reverse complement strand
TGAATCCGACTTCGAGGAGTTCTTGGTGAGTACTCGGCGATCCGACTATGAATTGTATTCGGCGGTAGAGGGGAATGGCAAGGCTCTCTGTCACATAAACGTAGGCAGCAAGAGGAAACGGGACCTCGAGGAAAATGCTCTTGCGAAACAAGTGGTGTGTGATTCCGAGCAGTGCCTTACGGACATAGAGAGGGGTGAGAAAGGGGATTTTGTTCAGGTCATCAATGAGAACATCGAATGGCATTTTCCGAAATCGAGTGAGATACCGGAAGACCACACGGTAATTGAAGAGATAACGACCGCCCTCACGGATAATTTTGATGCCGCCGATTGTTTCCTCTCTCGGGGCACCGGGAAATGCTGAACAGAACAAGGTAACGTCATGTCCCATCGCTGCGATGCGTGAGAAGACCCCATGGAGATGGACTTCAGCGCCACCCGAGAGTGGATTCTTGATATCCTGCCAATTAAAAATGAGGATGTTCATGAGAATCCCGTCTCACCACGCTCTTCCCGGAGAATCGCCCGATCATTATGAGGAGAATGTTCATGCGAGTTTTCCACCTTCGATCTTACTCCTGAGGCGCCGAAGATCAGTATCCACCATCAAGTGCACCAGGTCCTCGAAAGTAACGCTCTCTCGCCAGCCAAGCTTCGTTCGAGCTTTCGATGCGTCGCCTACCAGGTGATGAACTTCAGCAGGTCGGTGCAATGAAGGATCGGAGACGACGAATTTTTCCCACTCAAGTCCAACATGCTCAAACGCAAGCTGACAGAACTCTTTCACAGTATGGGCCGTTCCGGTTGCAATCACAAAATCCTCTGCCTTCTCCTGCTGCAGCATCAACCACATAGCCCCAACGTAATCACCGGCGAATCCCCAATCGCGAGCAACATCAAGATTCCCGAGACGTAATTCCTTCGCAAGGCCAAGCTTGATTCGTGCCACCCCGTCTGATATCTTTCGCGTCACAAATTCCAGACCTCGTCTCGGTGACTCATGGTTGAACAAAATCCCAGAGATAGCATAAATGTCATAGCTCTCCCTATAATTGACGGTGATAAAATGTCCATACGCTTTAGCCACTCCATACGGACTCCGGGGATAGAATGGTGTCAATTCATTCTGGGGGACAACCTTTACCTTACCGAACATCTCACTGCTGCTCGCTTGATAAAACTTTATCTTTCGGTTCAAAAGCTTGATGGCTTCAAGCATTCTCGTAACACCGAGAGCTGTTGACTCACCCGTTACAGTCGGCTGGACCCACGATGTAGGAACGAAGGACTGAGACGCAAGGTTGTACACCTCATCTGGCTGAGCCTCTTCAATCAGCTCGATGATCGAAAGCTGATCGAGCAGGTCGGCTTCGCGAAGCTCGATCTGAGAGCGGATGTGCTCGATCCTCTCAAAGTTTTGAGTACTCGAACGGCGCACCATTCCGAAAACCTTGTACCCCTTAGAGAGTAGAAACTCCGCCAGGTACGAACCGTCCTGACCCGTAATACCAGTGATGAGTGCGCACTTCAATGTAACACCTCCAAGTCTTGAGTCTTCAAGTTACGTTCTCCCCTTCCTGGCGATTACACCGATGGAGCTGGAGGTGTAGAGGGCCAGAGACGTATGCCAGAGACGTGAGCGAATGCTTGCTCGTAAGTGGGAAAGTGGCTTGATTAGTCGTGGCTGGAGCGGGAGATAAACGTTTATCTTACGTAATGCCTCGCGCATCGCTCGATAGAAGAGGCTGGGGTACATCCACTCACCGTAAGTATGGATCACTTGGATTCCTTCTCCCTCGACCACCCGCTTTAATTCTCGAATTGAGAATTCCCTCTCCCAACCTGCGAACCAACGATCGATAAGAATGAGTATATGTTTAAGGATTGTGTATATGTGATACCGTTGCGGGACGTCGACGAGGAGCAGTCCACCCGATTTCAGAACACGGATGTTCTCACGAAGAAGCTTCTGTGCCTCATCCTCTCTGAAATGCTCGAGGAGACCCTGGTGAAAAACAACATCAAAAGAAAGATCGCCAAATGGAAGTGCGAAGGCATCTCCTTGAATTGCGTGGACAGAGATACCTTCTTCTTTTGAGATTGTACGGATGTTTGCCAGGGAACTTTCAGCGTAGTCGACCTGGAAGACCAGCGCTCCGAAACTGACAAGGCGAAGGCTATCGCGTCCCGTCCCTGCACCGACCTCAAGAACGTACTTCCCCTTCAGATCGGTAACGGCGAGTAGATTGCGGAGGATTCGGTCGGCATTCGAATAGACTTCGC
Organism: uncultured Chitinophagales bacterium; assembly: GCA_964359185.1. GTDB lineage: Bacteria > Bacteroidota > Ignavibacteria > UBA10030 > JAHEZR01 > CAYHSB01. The sequence goes on along the minus strand of CAYHSB010000104.1, from coordinate 4,108 downwards.
GAACGCCGGTCTTGGACTTCCAAAAATCTTCCCAATTCGATTTTGTCGATTGACGCAACGCCGTCCATCGTCGCTGATTAGTTCTTCGCCGGCTGAGATTTCGTAGCTTCGGGCTGATCTGTGGCACTCCGCCCACGCACAAGAGAGTCTAGCTGGGCAATCCGATTCTTCAGTGATTGGTCATTTGGATACTTTGACTGCACACGGCGGAGAACCTCGACCTGTTTCGGGTAGTCTTTCCTCTCATCATAGATCTCGATGAGAGTGCGATATGGATTATAGTACTCTGTCGGGTCACCCGTCCCGGAGTTGATCATATCCCAGCAGATTGTTTCGAGCTGATGTGCATACTCCAGGTATTTTTCTTTCTTTCCCGCATAGTTGTAGATTCGTGCAATATCAGACATCAATCGCCAATCGAGGGGAAATACGTCGTGAGGGATTTTCATTTCCATCATATCCATCGTCTCAGCAGTTTTTGCACTGTCCCCTCGGGCGTTTGCATAGTGAAGTGCGAGCCGCATGAAAGCATTCCGATAGTTTGACATCAAACCCCGATCATTATCATTGTAGTAAATCCTTCGGTCGCTGAGGCCACGGAATTTGAATCCGCGTTGTAGCGCTTGCGAGAAACCCTGAGGTTCATTGAAGAGATTCTCGCGTAGTGCAGACTCATAGACATTCGCCGTGCCGGTAATGCGACTTGGCCATAGTCTCATCGCCAACCCCTCCATGCGAAGATAATCGCTCAAACCGATCTTCCCATCTTCGGAGACCGTCACAGCGAAGTAGATTGGCCGCTGCCACTTTGCGCTCAGAACGATCTCTCGAACCATGACGTCCTGGACGCGAAGCGCACCTATTTGCCGTCCCTGTTGATCGGTTCCCTGGAGGGCCGCTGGCATGCGAAAGGTGATCTTCCCCCTATTCACGGTAGACGTATCTGTAATTCCAAATTGGTCGAGGACCTCCTTTTGAACCGGTATATCAACATCTCTGGCGGACCAGGGAACAAGCCGAAGGTTATCGATCTGGCCATCTGAAAGGCCCATCGCAACTTTTTTCGCGCCGTGCGGTTCTTCATTCTTTAGCTGCAAAATATACCACGAAGTATTGAGGAGACTCAGGTTAGCGACACGGATATCCGTCCTCACATGCTCCACTTCTTGAAGATACCAGAGAGGGAATGTATCGTTGTCCCCATTCGTGAAGAGGATTGCATCCTTCTCGCAACTCTGGAGGATATTATAAGAATAGTCCCAGGGGACGTAATTCCGGCTCCGGTTGTGATCAAAAAAATTCTGCACCGCCATATTCACCGGCACCAAAAACGCGATGAGACCAAAACTTGCGCCGAGGATGGGCAGCCCGTGTTTCATCTCCTTGAGGGTTCGCTCGAGGTATTCCAGTGTGGCCGCCGCCCCGATTCCAACCCACAGAGCAAAGACGAAGAAAGAGCCTCCATAAAAATAATCTCGTTCTCGCGGTTGCGGTTCTGCCATGTTGAAATAAACAGCGAGTGCCATCCCTGTGACAATGAAGAGCACCAGAAACGAAAGGGCAAACTTCCAGTCACGCTTGAAGTGATAGAGAAGACCAAGAAGGCCCAAGAGAAAAGGCAGAGCAATGTACCGATTTGGGTAACCCCTTCCAGTAGTCCAGCCACTTTCATTTGAAAGGAAACTCGGGGGAGCACCCTGGATGTCGCCGGCCCTTCCAATAAAATTCCAAGCCAAATAGCGAAGATACATTTCCCCAAGCTGATAGCGGGTGAAGTAATCCCAGTCGCTGGTATATCGACGGTAGTTCGCCTGCTTGTCAGGTTCCGTATTCCACCGTCGTTTCAGAAGTGGAGGAGCTTCGCCGTACTGCTCGCGATTCATGTACGATACGAACCCGGCCGCATCATGTGGGTTATTCTCGTTAATCGGCGTTTTCGCGTTAGCACGGATGTACACCTGGACGTACGTCGAGTATCCAGCGATCATCAGAAGCATCGAGAATGCTGCCAAGTTGAGGAGTTTGTTCTGATGCTTCACACTATAATAGATAGCGTAGAGGAGAGCCCCGATCAAAAGTAAGGGTGAGATTCGCAGCAAATCGCTATCACTGATGCTGATTGGCCCCAGGTTGAATGAGCCGTCGAGAACGTCGGGGATCCAATTTATGATGCCCGGATAGATGACGAAGAACGCGAGGATAGCAACGATCGTGAAGTAGGTGAAACGCTTTAGCTCATACTCAAAGCGTCGGAAGTACACGAACATGGCAATCGTAAAGAAGGCGAGGATGCTTAACTGGTGGATACCAATTGAGAGCCCCATGAGATATGCAGCAAGGACAAGATATTTTTCACTTCCCTCCGTATCTGCCTTTTCATACCATATCATTCCAAGCCAGACAACACACGAAACGAAGAACATGCTTGCTGCGTACACCTCAGCTTCTACTGCATTGAACCAGAAGGTATCGCTGAAGGTGAGCGAGAGCGCCCCAATGGCGGACGAGCCATAGATGATAATATAGTCACTCCATGACTTCGGCGAACCTCGCCATTTCGTGATCAAGCGAATACTAATGAGGTACAGGAAGAGAATTGTAAAGGCACTCGAGATGACGGAAAGAAGATTCACACGGAGAGCAAGGTCTGAGATAAACGGAAGAGCGAAGGCCATGAGTCGACCTACGATCAGAAAGAGCGGAGCCCCGGGCGGATGTGGAACTCCGAGAGTGTACGCAGTCGCCACGAACTCACCGCAATCCCAAAAACTGACCGAGGGCTGGACCGTAAGAATGTACGTCACCAGGGCGATAAGGAAAACTCCGGAACCGACTACCCACCGGATCTTTCTTTCGTTCATAGAGTTGTGCTCACCTCTCGTGATTGGGATAGCGTGGGCAAGATACAGGAATCTTCAAAGAATTGCAAAAGAAATCTGGGCAAAATCGACGGCGGGATCTCACTCAACAAGCTCCAATGCAAGAGCGTCACAGAGGAGGAAGCCTTTAGGGGTAAGACGAAGAGTTTCCCTGTCCAGGGTGAGAAGGTTGTCACGGCGGAATCGATCGAGCTTCTCAGGATACCGCTCGAAGAGATTGACTCCGTACTCCACCTGAAGTTTGTGCACATTAATTCCACCACTACGAAGCCCAAGAAAAATTTCTTCCATGAGAAGGTCGCTTCTCCCGAGCAGCTCCTCCCCTTCTGCAGGACTTTCGCCCCGTGAGAGCTTCTCACAATATCGACCGATACTCGCAACGTTCCACCATCGATAAGACTTTGCAGGTGGACTCCCCGACCAAAAAGAATGGGCGGATGGGCCAAATCCAAGATAGTTGTCGTGGTTCCAGTAGAGACTATTATGCTTCGAGCGGTAACCGGGCCTTGCATAGTTTGAGACTTCGTAATGCTCGAAGCCCTTCGCAGCCAAATATTCCATCGTGAACGCATACATTTTAGTCTCAGGCTCTTCTGCCGTCGGTTGGATTTTTCCTGATTGCAACCACAATGGTGTTTGAAGGATT
>CAYHSB010000104.1:0-573 GCA_964359185.1 uncultured Chitinophagales bacterium | reverse complement strand
GGTTGGATTTTTCCAACCTCGACCATCCTCGCGAGTGGTGTCCCATGTTCTATGATGAGACTATATGCTGAGATGTGCTGCGGTGAGAGTGATACCGCGGTCGAGACGTTCTCCTTCCACCTGCGAAGACTTTGATCGGGAAGAGCGAAGATCAGATCAAGACTCACATTCTCAAAGCCAGCTTTCTGCGCCAACTTGATGCACTCCTTCGCCTCTTTCGCAGAATGGATCCGGCTGAGAAACTTCAGCTCATCGTCATGGAATGATTGAATGCCGACGCTGAGTCGATTCACCCCGAGATCACGAAAGCCCTTCAGCTTTTCAAGATCAACAGTCCCCGGGTTTGTTTCGAGGGTAACCTCGGCATTCGATGAGAACTGGAAATTCTTATGGAGCCTATCAAGTATCTGACCAATCGCCTGAGGAGAGAGAAGAGACGGAGTCCCACCTCCAAAGTAGATAGTATCAAACCTGATACCGCTACGTCCGAACGATGCATACCGATCGATTTCGAGGTGGAGGCATCGGAGGAATTTCTCCAGTGAGTTCAGACTCTCAATAGAGTAGAAGTCA
>CAYHSB010000103.1:0-6474 GCA_964359185.1 uncultured Chitinophagales bacterium | reverse complement strand
CCGTAGCCCTTCGCTCCGTTGAACCATTTGACTGTTCCTTTTTCCATGGAACGCGTCCTTTCGTTAAAGTGACATCCCGATACCTGGGACAGGTGTACGCCGGCCACTTTGCCTCTTAAAACGCGAAATCGCTTCGAATGGCAACCTCTACACCATTCGCCGCGATTCCTATTGCTGGCGACACTCACCTACGAAAGGCTACAAGCGGTCAATCACAGCAAAATCTTAAGCGCGCAAAGCTTCTCCGCCACGGGCGGAGAATTCAACGGTGTACTGTTGTTTGCACATATAAGATATTCACACGTCTTGACAATAGCAAGGATTAGTTAATATATTTTTTAGGGAGAAGTCCCACGCCACCGCGCGGGTCAATGAAGCTGATTTTGGCCGGCATTGAGGGTATCCCCTTCCACGCCGACCACTTGCCGCGCTCCGAACCGCAGAGCGGGACGGAGCCGGACGAGACATCGTGCGGATTTAGACCTGCGTGAAAGGCGACGACCCTAGACGTGGTTTCTGTCCAACGAAATAAAGAACGGCGTGAGACTTTGTGTACTTGTGATGGAATGAAGATGAGAGGGAGATAGGAAGGGCGAATCTCACCTTGTCGATTCTTGCAGCTTCACCAAGTTTCTCAAAATTCCTGCGGTTGCACCCCAGATCATTTTGCCCCTGTAGTCGTAGAACCAGAGTGGAAACTTGTGTCCACGGAGCTCTCGCTCTTCAGATCGTGCGTTTCGGTCGTTCGCGAAAAATTCAATTGGCACTTCGAAGACCTCAGCCACCTCGATCTCACTGTGTTTGGCAGGAGGTCTAGAATTCAGGTATCCTACCACTGGCGTGATGATGAACTCTGAGGGGACGACGGTGTCATCGAGAAGTCCTAGAATTTCTACCTGAGCTGTATCCAAACCAATTTCCTCGCACGACTCCCGAAGAGCCGTCTCGATGATATCTTTGTCGCCCTCGTCCACCATCCCGCCGGGAAACGAGATTTGACCTTTGTGTGATTCAACCGCTTCCGTACGAACGGTCAGCAGGACTGAAAGCCCATCCTGCGAAGGGAAGAGGAGTACGAGAACGCCTGCCCTCCGAAATCCGGGAAAGTCAGAAGCAGAAAGCTCTCCTCGCCTGTAATTCTCTAGACTCTTCTTAAGTGATTCTCTCGTCATCTGTCTCAGAGATCTTACCCTGCTTGAAGCCGGAGACCGAGGATCTCGTCCTTCATCGCGGCTCCAGCGGATACTCCAAGATGAGGTTGTCCAAAAAGATGTTTCGACTTCGTTCCGCTTCGCTGCACTGCGCTCAACATGACAAATCTGATAAAATCTGGTCGTCCTGAGCGCAACGAAGTGAAGTCGAAGGACGAACAAGCCGACTTTTTGGACAGCCTCTACCGCCACTAACTTGGTAGGACATCCCGATTTAATCGGGACGGTTTTGTGCGAGTCGGTGCCTTCTCTTACGTGCGGCTTCGAACAAAAAGATGCCACTCGCAGTTGCCACGTTCAAAGAATCAGTCTCTAGTGTCATCGGTATCGATACTTTCTCTGAACAGGTTTCAAGGACTTCCGAAGAGATTCCCTTTCCCTCACTTCCAAGAACGAGACAAACACTTCCATTCAAATCCGCATCCTCAATAGAAGTCGCGTCGGGTTGAGGGTGTGTTGCAATGATGCGCGTGCCGAATTGATTCGTGAGTTTTCTCAGCGAAGGAGCAAGATTCTCAACTGACACAATCGGCAGACGGAACACTGCACCCATGGACATCCTCACTGCCCTTCTAAGGTATGGGCTGCTCGTGTTCTGTGGGACAATGAGAGCATTGACACCAAAAGCAACACAGTTCCGAACGATGACCCCGATGTTGTCCGCATTCGTTAACCCATCGAGCGCGACGACGAGGTGCGGCTTTATATCGGACTCGATAGCCTCTGCAAGCCCCACTGGCCGCGGAATCTTTCCGATGGCCATGACGCCTTGATGCAAATGAAATCCCACTATCGACTCAAGCAAGTGCTTCGGGGCAACCCATACCTTAATATTACCAACGCCCCTCTTCTCAATGGAGGGCCCCAGCTCTTCCTGCCATGGCTCTGTAAGCAGTAATGACACGACCTCGATCTGGGCATCGAGTAGTCTACTCACCACTTTCTCTCCTTCTGCAACAAAGATCCCCTGCTTGATATGCTCAGTAGCACGGCGAAGCGTGCGATAGGGTTGAAGCTCGGCGGAATCGAGTGAATCTATTCGGCAGATTTCCATCATGGACTCATCTGGCTGGTTCGGTCTTTAATGTACTAGTCTTTGGGACAAAATCAACCAGAGAGAAACTGCGTTTTTTGTCCAGAATCGCCTGTAACCCGTTGGCGAGTTGATGAAAATTTTCACCCTAGAATACCTTTTTCTCCTTATCTTAACTCCGCATTGCTACTGATCAACTCGTAGAAAGAGCCTCCACGTCAACATGGAATCCAGACTTTCATCCCAAGAAGAATCTACTCTTTACTTGAGCCTTATCTGGCATCAGCACCAGCCCTCTTACCTTGACCCGGAGAAAGACCAGCTACAGGCGCCATGGGTTCGCACTCATGCTACCAAAGACTATTATACCATGGCGGCGCTGATCGCCGAGTATCCGGAAATCCACTGCACGATTAATCTTACTCCAGTCCTTCTTCTTCAACTCCAGAAATATAATGTGGAACGCCTGATGCAATTCATAGCCTCCGAGACGAGTAGCAGAGGGAAACATGCCTTCTTGGAAAAGTTTGAAGGCAAAACAGACCCATGGATTGATCTGGCGTTGAAAGACACTAGACTGTTTGACGACACCGACCGCCGTTATCTTTTCGATGGCGATTGGAACGTGTTTAGCATCAGCGACGTAGTGCTCGCTCGTTATCCAGAATACCGACGGCTGAAAGAGAAATGGCAGAAGGATCCTCAATCACTCTCTGTTGAAGATCTACGCAGGACCAAGTTCCTGTCCTTCCTGGCAAGCTTTGATCCCATTTTCCTTGAGAAGAAAGTGCAGTTGCCCGATGGGAATTCAGTCGACCTGCGAAAATTTGTCAAGCGGAGGGGCGACGGATCATACCTCCTGAAAAAGGAAATTACCGAACACGATTGCAGCCAGATCGTAGTCGAAGCGTTTAAGGTTTTGGCAAATGTTGTGCCGATTCATAAGTTGCTGAGGTACCATAGCAGCTCACATCGCGGTCAAGACCCGAAGTATTCGGGTCAAGTCGAATTGAGTACTACACCGTTTTTTCATCCGATTCTGCCTTTGATTCACGATTCAGACATCACAAAAACATGCCAGCCGCAGAGTCCGTTGCCCAGAAGATCTCATTTCCCAGACGATGCGGAGATGCATGTTCGATCCGCAGTTGAGTACTTCAAGAAGTTTTTTGGAGTACCTCCTCGGGGGATTTGGCCCGCGGAAGGCGCGGTTTCGCAGGAGATCCTGGGCTTGCTTTCGAAGCATGGAATCCAGTGGACTGCTACTGATGAAAAGATTCTGGCAAGAAGCGAACCTGGAGGTCTCTCAAGATATTCTCCCTACGTCGTCAAGCATCGGCGGGGACAAAAGAAACCGGTCGCGGTTTTCTTTCGCGATACAGAACTCTCGGACAAAGTTGGGTTCGTCTACAAGGATTACGAGCCACGCGCTGCAGCAGAGGATTTTATCCAGACCCTTCTCAAGCATTCACCAAAGAAAGACCAGGAAGACCGGATCGTTACAGTGATCCTCGATGGAGAGAACGCTTGGGAATGGTATCGCCACGACCCCGAAGGCAGAGGATTTCTACGCGCTCTGTATCACAAGTTAACGGAACTCTATCGAGAGCGAAGGGTGATAACGGTCACCCCGACGGAATATCTCGAAGGGAATCCGAAGCGCAGCGTTCCTGCCCATCCCATCCAATCGCTACCTACTATTAAGAAGCTCTGGCCCGGCTCCTGGATCAATGCGAACTTCGATACGTGGATCGGAGTGTCGCAGAAGAATGTTGCATGGGATTTCCTGAGAGCAGCTCATGAAGCACTCGTAAAATCCGGAATTAGCCCTCCAAGCTCCTTGGCCAGACCTCGTGCAAAGGGCGCTAAGAAATGGTATGCGTATAGAGCGTGGGAGGAGCTTCTTGCCGCAGAAGGTTCGGACTGGTTCTGGTGGATTGGAAGCGAGCAGGGCAATTCTCGAGAACCTGGACCGATGACAAGGCTCTTCGTCCAACACGTCAGGTCCATCTACGAGTATGCGAACCGCGCAGGAGCTCATCTTGCTCTTCCGGACTTCAGATCTCTCGCATATCCATCGCAGAAGTCGGAGTCTTCAGTCGGTACGATGCGAAGAAGTGATTCCGATCTGGTCACAGTAAAGTTCCAATGTGACGCGCGGCATGTAGACGTACGTGATGCTATATATATCGTAGGGAATCACCCTGCTCTGGGTGCCTGGGTTCCGAACAGAATCCGGATGTATGACGACGGGACACACGGCGACCAGAAAGCGGGCGACGGGATCTGGGCGGTTGAACTAGCGTTTCCTGTCGGAACAGAAATCCAATATAAGTTTACGAACAGTGGCAAGTTGGGGAACTGGAACCCAGGAGAAGAGTTTCAAGGACTCAACAGGAAGTCTAGGATCGGCCCGGTAGACAACAGCCAAACTGTGCTCTTTGACGTCTTCGGGAAGCTCTAGAGAATGACATTCCGAGACAGTATGGAAAGCTTGACATTCTTAACATTTTGTATTAAGATTTGGCAAGTTTACTCGAACCTCTTCATTTCCTCAGGGCCCCTACCGAGTTACAAAGGAGAGAAAGGAGAAATCTTCTATGACGTGGGTCATCACAAAGCTGTGTATCGACTGCAAAGACATCGAGTGTGTAGAAGTCTGTCCCGTCAATTGTATTTACGAGTTGACCGTCCCTGACGAAAAATGGGCGAATCAGCTCTACATCCACCCCGACGAATGTATCAACTGCGCAGCTTGTGAGCCCGCGTGCCCGTGGCAGGCTATCTTCGAAGATGCACAGACTCCCGAGATATTCAAGGAGGACATTGAGCTCAACGCTCAGATCTTTAAAGAGCACCCAGCGGAGCATTTCACTATCGAGGCTCACCCAATAAAGCAACATCCTACAGCCGAAGAGGTTGAAGAGAACAAGCGGAAGTGGGGCATGATTAAGTGAAAGCTTCAGAGCGACAGAGGCTGACCCACTGCGCAGCTTCGTCTGGAAACAGTTCTTGATTTCCTTGGCTCAGCAACCAATAGCAGGTAAACCACAAGCAGGTATTCGACCTCCTCGTCCGAGGATCTTGAATAGTATTTCTAGATCTTATCACGCTGTTTGTTCCGCCAGATCATCGCTTTTCGCTCGCCCCCTCAGCGTTCAGCATCTCATCCTTTGGCAACCTGGTTCTGCTGTGAATTCACTCAGGAACATGTGAGGGAATAGGAACGCTTTGGAGGGACAGAAACCAAGAACGTCGTATCAAGGGAACCACAATGGGAAAGCACCGAAAGAGAAATTCATCCAAGAAAATTTCTCGCCGTGATTTTGGAAAGCTTGCTGGCCTTGCGCTCGCGCTGCCGGCCCTCGGGCCAAGTGTGCTCGGTGGTTCACAATTGTTGCAAAATGGAGAGAAAGTGACTTCTCAGAAAAAAGGGTATACCTCAAAGGAGTTGTTTAGCGGTCCTCAAGTCCGTACCTTCACCGGGAACGCCTTGAATGAGATTGCCTTCCCGCTCGGAGGGATTGGTGCGGGAAATGTATCCCTCGGTGGACGCGGGAACCTTCGTGACTGGGAGATATTCAACCGCCCGGCGAAGGGCCGAACCCTTCCGTACACATTCTTCGCAATCTGGACGAAGCGCGAAGGGAGCGAATCGCTTGCCCGCATCCTCGAGGCACAAAGGAGGCCGCCATATGGACCTGCATTTGGTCTGCCTACCGGTGAGGTGTCGGGACTTCCTCGACTGAGAGAGGCGCGGTTTCGTGGTGAATATCCGTTTGCGTGGATTGACTTTCTCGATGGGGATCTTCCAGTCGAGGTTTCTCTTGAAGCGTTCACTCCCTTCATTCCCCTCAACTCAGAAGCCTCAAGCATTCCCTGTGCTATCTTCCGATGGCGTTTGAAGAACAAGACTCGGAAGGCGATTCATGGCACCCTTGCTTACTCGATCGTCAACCCCATTGGCATTGCGAGAGAAGGGGAGAAGCCGGGAAACTGCTTTGCTAAGTTTTTTGGAAGTAATGTGAATCAATTCATCGATGAGCCAAATCTTCGTGGGCTCCTCATGACCAGCAATAAGTATCCGTCAAACGACATCCGCTTCGGAAGTGTTGCCGTGGTTACGAATCATCGCGAGCTCACACACACAACCCACTGGGTGCGAACTGGATGGTGGGATGATATTCAACAATTCTGGGATGACTTTTCTGACGACGGCTTGCTCAAGGC
>CAYHSB010000102.1:0-6533 GCA_964359185.1 uncultured Chitinophagales bacterium | reverse complement strand
CGCCAAACTCTTTTGTTTGCTCTTGACATAATCCAAAGCACAACATCAAAGATATAAGTTCTTGCCAGTATCCTTGTCTTGGTTTTCATCTTATGCACAAGGGAGATAGCCTCTAGGACGATGTAGCACAATGCTAGATAACAATTTATTGTTGACAAAACCATGAAAATTCGTTAAATTTCTGTGACTCAAGAATTCAAATAATTGTAACATGTGAGGAGTCATGAAATGCCCTTTATCCAACAAACTCCCCAACTGTTTTTTCGCACTGAGATTGAAAAACTAGCTCCAAATCAGCCAGGAGTTTACGGTGTTTTCCGCCAGGAGGAACTAACAGGAACGAACTTGCTGAATCCTGTAAAGTGGATTTATGTCGGTACGGGAGATATTCGCCAGAGACTTCTTGATCACATTAATGGCGATAATCCCTGCATCAATCGAGAGGAGCCTACGCATTGGGTTGCAGAAGTGATACTTGGTGACCCATCAGCTCGAGAAGCGGAGTTGATCCGAGAACTTAATCCAGTTTGTAATATGCGCCGCCCTCAAGGGCAGGCTGCTCACTTGGTTCGTTCTAAATCATGAACGTTCCGAAGGCTTCAGCATCGCAACTAAAGATTTTGGCTCCCCTTCTCCGCCCACAAGATGAGTTTTCCACTTCGCTCAAAGCCCATCTCTCAGAAGAGGACCTATTGTTGTGGTTCCCCTAAAATTTTCCTGCCCCTTAGCAAGCTCTCAATTTTATCGATATGTTCTCAAATTGTACAGAAGGATTTGACTGGTCTCGTTCCACTCTGTTTGTTTTTGTGATTTAATCTTCTATATTCTTGCGGGAACTTACTGCTAGACATCAAATGCGCGTCTCATTATTCATTCCTTGCCTGATAGACCAATTTTTTCCTGAGGTTGGTGTCAGTACCGCCCGACTGCTTCAAAAGCTTGGTCTCGAGGTAACCTACCCGAAGGATCAAACGTGCTGTGGACAGCCAGCGTTCAATGCAGGGTACCATAGTGAGGCAACAAAGCTCGCGGAGAGATTCGTCAAGATTTTTTCTGGTGCAGAGTATATCGTTACTCCTTCAGGATCGTGTGGAAGTATGATCCGGGTGTTTTATCCGACTCTTCCGATCCGGGAGGAATTGCGAGCGAGTGTTGCTGAGGTGAAGGCAAAAACATATGAGCTCTCGGAGTTTATCGTAAATGTTCTGGGCATGAGGGATGTTGGCGCAGCGTTCAAGGGACGGGTAACGTATCACGATTCCTGTCATCTCCTGAGAGAACTGAAAGTGAAAGACCCGCCACGTCTTCTCATTCAAAATGTCAAAGGGATCGACTTCGTCGAGCTGGAGGAATCGGAATCCTGCTGCGGCTTCGGTGGCTCGTTCTCAGTAAAGTTCCCCGAGATTTCTACTGCGATGGTTCAAGAGAAAGTGAAGTCGATTCAAAAGACTGGTGCGCAGTATGTCGTTGCCAATGACACAGGCTGCCTCATGCAAATTGGAGGGTTCTTACAGCGAAATCATTTGCCGGTAAAAACTTTGCACCTCGCCGAGTTCTTGTACAAGGGAATTGCCACATAGATTTCTTCCCGATGGCCCGGAAATGCACATAACATCCAAAGAATTCAAATCCAAGGCAGCAGAGAAAAGCCAAGACATCGCTGCTCGACAGAGGTTCGGGGCTGCGACTCACCATGCTGTGGAAGCTCGGAACCGTGTGGTGCGTGAGGTGTTGAACTGGGAAGCCCTTCGGGAGACCGCTCACGGGATCAAGGAATACTCGATTGGCCACCTTGCCGACCTTCTTCAGGAGTTTGAGAGAAACGCAACAGCGAATGGGGTGATGGTGTACTGGGCCGAGAACGAAGAGCATGCATGCAACTACATTCTCGACTTGGCTCGCCGAAACAATGCGTCGCTCATTGTGAAGTCGAAATCCATGGTCACCGAAGAAATCCAACTCTCACATGTTCTCGAGAAGGAGGGCATTGAAACTGTCGAGACAGACTTGGGCGAGTTCATCGTTCAGCTTGCGGGGGAGGCACCATCTCATATCACGACGCCGGCAATCCACAAGTCACGCGAGGACATCGGAAGACTCTTCTCCGATAGACTTGGGGTTCAGTTCAGCTCAGATCCAGCCCAGCTGACGAGTGTTGCCCGTGACTTCTTGCGCGAGAAATTTCTCAAGGCTCAGATTGGCATCTCTGGTGGAAACTTTGCCATTGCTGAGACAGGAGACATCATCATCGTCGAGAACGAGGGAAACGCAAGGCTCACCACTACAGTCCCTCGCATCCACGTTGCGGTGATTGGTATCGAAAAAGTGATTCCTTGTCTTGAGGACCTCCCGACATTTCTCGCCATCCTCGCACGAAGCGGCACGGGACAAAAGATCACCAGCTACGTTTCTCTGATCCGGTCGCCAAAGCGACCCGGGGAGATTGATGGGCCCGAAGAAGTCCATGTCGTCCTCCTCGACAACGGTCGGAGTGAAATCCTTGCTGATCCAAAAATGCGTGAGGTTCTCTATTGCATTCGCTGCGGAGCCTGTCTTAATGTTTGTCCGGTATATCAGACGGTCGGGGGTCATACGTATGGATCAGTGTATCCCGGTCCCATCGGATCCGTCTTTACGCCGATGATGGCAAGTTTGGAAGAATCGAAGGATCTACCCTACGCCTCCTCGTTATGTGGGCGCTGCTCGGAAATCTGTCCTGTGAAGATTGACATTCATCACCTTCTCCTCTGGCTCAGGCGAAAATCAGTAGATGAAAGGTTATCCAATCCTCTTGAACGGCTCATGATCCAGGTCTGGTGTATGATTATGAAGAGCGCCGCCCTCTATCAATTCACGTCGAGAATTGGGCGCCTCCTTCAGCCTGTCCTTCCAAAGAAGAACTCTTCGCTCAGGGTTCCCCCCTGGTCGAAGAGCCGCGACTTTCCCAGGCTTGCGCCTAAAACGTTTAGAGATCTCTGGACTGAGATTCAGAAAGATTCAACGTAGACATCTTCAATGGCTGGTAATCACCGAGAGACGATACTGAACCGGATTCGAAAGAACCTCACAGTCCCCGGGATATCGAAAAGAGGACATGAGCATGGGCCTTCGATGTTTGAGGTCCAGAGGTCAGCACAACGGGGTACCGATGTCGGTAAAACTCTTCTGGACACCTTCGAGGAGGAACTCACGCTCCTGGGCGGGAATCTTAGAAAAGTGAATTCAAAAGAAGAATTGATCACATCTCTCCGGGACATTTGCCAGAAGGAGAACTTCCGCAACATCGTCCTTTCTCGTGAGCCATTTCTCCAGGAGTTGGGATTAGAGGAAAGGCTCCGGATCCTCCTGTCGGAGACCGCGCTTTCGAAGGCAACCGGAGAGGACTTGATAAGCCAGCTTAAAAGTGCTGACGTCGGAGTAACAGCGTGTGAACTTCTCGCGGCAGAGACGGGCACGATTATCTTGCGCTCGTCACCAGTTGCACCTCGTGCGCTTTCGCTTCTTCCACGTGCACACGTGGTCATTGCGAGAGAGGAGCAACTCTTCCCCACGGTGGCTGCATGCTTCGAGAGACTTCACCGCGGTGGAGACAAGTTGCTTTCATCAAGCTGTATCACGTTGGTTAGCGGTCCGAGTCGTACTGCTGACATTGAAAAGGTACTCGTGAAGGGGGTACACGGGCCAAAGGATCTCTATGTGTTCTTGATGGCCAAGTCGAAGTAGTTCTTCGACTGTAAAGCTGACCTTCTTATCCTTCCCCATTTTCTCTCGTTTGAGAAACGCAACGAGGTAATAGTTAGCGATACCCTCGGAAAGGCAGTGAAATCCTTGACTTTGCACACAGTAGTTGTTAAATTTTTACTTGAGCCCGCAGCATGAAGTATAGCTGATCTTGGCGTTTACACCTTAGTGCTGCTGGTTGGGATATGAGATTCTGTTGAGGCAAACGACAACAGTCTTTCCTGGAAAAAGACCCAAATGAAGATCCTTCTCACAGGCGGAGCTGGATTTATCGGTTCCCATGTGGTCGATAAGTATATAGAAGAAGGGCACGAGGTGGTAGTAGTCGACAACCTTTCGACCGGTTTTCGGTCCAATCTGAATCCCAAAGCACGATTCTACGAAGCCGATATCTGTAACCGTGGGGCGGTCGATGAGATTTTTGAACGAGAGCGTCCCGAAGTGGTGAACCATCATGCTGCACAAATGGATGTGCGACGGTCAGTCGATGATCCGGTTTTTGACGCAACCACAAACATTATCGGGAGCCTCAATCTCATTCTTTCGTCGGTAAGACACAAAATTCGGAAGTTCATCTATATTTCCACAGGCGGTGCTGTCTACGGAGAGCCACAATATCTCCCAGTTGATGAAAACCACCCCGTCAATCCTGAATCGCAGTACGGGGTCTCAAAGCACACCGTCGAACACTACCTTTATCTCTACCGGCATCAGTCCGGTCTCACTTTCACGGTCCTGCGATACCCGAATGTCTATGGACCTCGTCAAAATCCAAAAGGGGAAGCTGGGGTAATTGCCATCTTCATCGGAAAGATGCTCGGTGGGGTCACGCCGACAATCTATGGGGAGGGTGAACAGGTTCGGGATTACCTGCATGTGAATGACATCGTCCGGGCAAACTCTCTCGCACTTGTCAAAGGAGATGACGACTTCTATAACATTGGCTCCGGCATTGGCACGACCGTCAATGAGCTTTATCGACTCCTTTCAAAGTTACTCTCATTCCGCTCAGCAGCCAAGTATGCTCCGCCCAGAACAGGTGAACTTCAAAAAATATACCTCAATGCCCAGAAAGCAAAGCAGAACCTTGGGTGGGAGGCTGAAATTCCGATAGACGAAGGCTTACACCTGACTATCGACTGGACAAAGAAAAAGGCAGTGACGAACGACTAAAGATGACTAAAGGCCCGGCCGTTCGCTGTTTTCTAAGGGAAAGGAAATGAGATGAAAAGGGCAATTTCCGTATCTCTCATCCTCGCTTGTCTCTTGTTGCTCTCGAAGGCAGTCTCTCAACAGCTGACTCCCGAACAAATACAGGCAAAGCTGAAAGAACTTGGCTTGACAGAAGAAGAGGCGAGGCGCAAGGCAAAAGAGCGGGGAATCAATGTTGACGATTTATTGCGCTCTGGGGTAATTGACACGACTCGCCGGGCAACAAAGATCGAAGTTGCCCAACCCGGTCCCCCAACGGTTGAAGTAAAAGTTCCTGCCCCCGAGCCAACGACCATTCCCCAACCAGTCTCGGTACCCCGCGATACAGCTCCTACACCCAAAGGGCCAGAAGGGTTGGAGTATTTTGGCTATGATCTTTTCAAACAGATTCCTGCGGCATTTGAGCCGACAGCCATCGGACCAGTCGACCCTGGGTATCTCGTCGGCCCCGGTGATGTCTTGCGATTGACGGTCTGGGGCCAGGCAGAATTTCAGTACCAACTGGAGATCGATCGCGAGGGGAGAATTTTTATCCCAAACGTTGGGCAGGTATTCGTCTTAGGAACGCCTCTCAACCTGCTCGAGGAAAAGCTAAAGAAGCAGCTCTCGAAGTACTACTCAGGTTTGGCCTCGCGTCCCCCAACAGTCTTCATGGACATCACCATTGCCAAGTTGCGTCCCCTTAGAATCTTCGTGATGGGTGAGGTAAAGCAGCCGGGCGGCTACACGATTAGCAGCTATGCGACAGTGTTCAACGCGCTCTATAGTGTTGGGGGGCCGCTTGTGCGTGGAAGCTTGCGAAATATTAAGGTGCTTCGAGAGAACAAGGTTGTTGCGACTGTGGATTTGTACGACTATTTGCTTCGCGGAGATCAAACGAGTGATGTTCGGCTTCAAAACAACGACCTCGTCTTTATCCCACCAAGAGGAAAGACTGTCTCCATACGGGGAGACGCTCGGAGGCCTGCGATATACGAGCTAAAAGAGAATGAGAATCTGACTCCGCTTATCAATTTTGCCGGTGGGTTGCTTTCCACAGCCTATCTCGATCATGCTCAGATCGATCGGGTAAGACCGTTTGAGGAGAGAAGAAAGGGTGTCGAAGACCGCGTCGTAGTCGACATCGATCTTGGAGAGGCTATGAAAGCAGGCAAACAGGTCGCTCTCTTTGACGCAGACGAAATACAGATATTCTCGATCCTGCCTGAGAAAAAGAACTTCGTGTCCATCCAGGGAGCTGTGTGGAGACCGGGCAGGTATGAGTTGGGAAAGATTAGAACGATCAAAGATCTTGTTGTAGCGGCCGAAGGCGTGAAACCGGAAACCTATCTCGGGAAAGGCGATTTAGAGAGAGTCCGTCCCGATCTAACTCGGGAGTTCATAACTTTTAGTCTCTCCAAAGCCCTGCAGGGTGAAAAAGACCACGATATTGAACTCCGGGAGAAAGATGCCGTTCGACTCTATTCCATCCACGAGATTGAGTTCGAGAGAACCGTTTCGATAACAGGCCATGTGAAATATCCACAAACGATTCCTTATGCAGATAGTCTCACGCTCTATGATCTCGTCTTTAGAGCAGG
>CAYHSB010000101.1:0-6552 GCA_964359185.1 uncultured Chitinophagales bacterium | reverse complement strand
TCTTCGACAAAATTCCAATCCTTCTTGCTCAGCATATCACTCTTGCCGAATCGCTCAGCAATGTCAGCTAGTCGAGTGAAATCACTGTAGTGGTTTGCGAATCGGACTTCTGCATAATCCTTCGCTGCGACGGTCGAAATGAGGAATTGCCAATCGGAAGCCTGAAGCAACAAGAGCTCGCGAGCAAGCTGCTCCAAGATTTTCTTTAGCCGAGGATTTTTCGTCTTGGCAAACTTTCGCGCGATCCTCTGCATGCGCGGCTCTGCTTCGTAGATGTGCTTCCAGGTCCACTCAGTTTCTTTGTTTAACCAGATGTAGTGATGTCCACCCTCTCCCCACGAGCCCTCGGGGAGAGCGATAACTCGGCTCGGCGCCTGCTGATCAAACCCCTCGGATGCTGTCGTGAGTTGAACCTCTCCCATCTCCCCCACCTTCTTAATGATTCTCTTCAGAAATCCTGGCCCTTCAAACCACCAATGCCCGAAGAGCTCAGCATCGAATGGTGCAGTGAGGACGCCACGATGTCCCGTCGCCTCGAAGTGCTCGGCAAGAATCGTCCGGACGAGGCCAACAAAATGTTCCGCGTTCTCCTCAAGTCGAGCTTCCACTTTTTGGCGCTCGTACTCCATTTTGTCTGCGAGGTCAGCCTTCGCACCGGTGACTCGCCAGTACCGATGGCCGCCGGGGAAATGTTTCTTGTGAAAATCGAGATACCAGCCGTCGCCCGGATAACCGTGCTCCCCGCTCCAGACCTGCAATGCCGTACGTGGGTCTCGCGTGAAAACGCCCACTGGCTTCTTCTCTGGCTTGCCTGACGAGTTTACGAGATACAACTCATAAGGTGATTTTGTGAAATCTTCAGCTCGTTCTTCTTCGGCTGCGGCGGACTTCTGGAATTGGTCCCAAATCCGTTTCAGCCCTTCGAAACGCTCGATGTACACACCGAGCGCCTTTCCTCCCTTCAGGAGTGCAGAGTCGATAAAGAAATATTCGATTCCATTCTCTGAGAGAAACTCCTCCACTCCCTTTCGAGCATATGCTCGCGCAGAAGAGGGCGGTCCAATCGGCGGCTTCCAATCGTATGCCGGGCGATAGGCACACTCAGGCAGCCACATACCTCGGGGCGCTTGACCAAAATGTCGGCGATGGGTCGCAATAGCAACCTTCACCTGCGCCTGGATGCTCGTGTCGAGACTGAGGAGCGGTAAATACCCGTGTGTTGCTCCGCACGTGATGATCTCGATGTGCCCACCCTTCTGCAGTTCACGAAAAGCACCTAAGATATCCTGCCGATACTTGCCTACAAAGTCCCGCTTAATATTAGAATACCAGTCGATCCAGAAACGCGCCGTTTTGGCGAGCTGCTCCTGACCAGTTTTCGTAAATGTTGCCCTATCTTCTTCTGCGGCTTCAATCTTTGTTTCGAGGTAGGAGCGAAACTCCTCCTTAAACAAATCATCGGCGAGCTGTTCGGCAAGCACAGGAGTAATTCCGACCGTAACTTTTGGAGAATAGCCTTCAGCTACAAGCTCGTTGAACGTGTTAAGAAGGGGAATGTAGGTTTCAGCGGCGGCCTCATTGAGCCAGTCAAGCCCGTGAGGCCATCGTCCGTGCGCGAGGACGTATGGGAGATGGCTATGGAGGACGAGTACGAGGCTTCCAAGGAGAGTCCGTTTCCCCGGAGGGGCATCATGCCGGGGCGAACCCGATCGCTTCCTTGTGTCCATGGGTCGATGTCTTCACAGGAGGAAGAGGTGGCGATCAATGAACCTTGTCATCTTTCTGGGGAGGTTGGAAACCGAATCCAGCCGCGCCAGCCATTTCTCCTTGGAGCTTGATCTCGCCAAATTTTTTTTCAAATTTGTCAATATTGTCTTTCAACGCGTTGAGAAGCAGTTTCGCATGTTGCGCTGTCATAATGATCCGTGAGAGGACTTTAGCCTTCGGCACGCCTGGCAAGACACGAGTGAAATCGATAACGAACTCGGCCGTCGAGTGTGTGATGATTGCAAGGTTTGAATAGATCCCTTCCGCTTCTTTTTCCCCCAACTCGATATTGATCTGCTGAGGCTGTTGATCGTTCATTTTTCTCTCTCCTTTCCAACTCACTGCATAAGGAGAAGCCTATCCACAGAAGATACACCTACGCGTCCCGTCTGCGAATAGGCTTCTTGGTAAGGTCTCAATAGAAGAATTCTGTCAGATCATCGTCAAGCTCACCGGGATGGCAAGGCCCGACGGATCGGCAATCCTGGACTACTTCTGCTTCCGAAGTTTGTCAGCCTTCTCAAACGCCTCAGTAGCCTCTTTCGACTTGCCCAGGTTTGCATATACCTTGCCAAGGAGGTCCCATGCGTCTGGGTCCTGAGGTTTCATTCTAGTAAGTCTTTCAAGATACGGCAGGCCGAGCAAGAACTTCTCCTTGAGGACACTCTCGACCTTCGCCGGATCTGGAGCTGTCTCGCGGATGTGAACTCCCCAGTTCACATAGCCGACGCCAAGGTTGTACAA
Organism: uncultured Chitinophagales bacterium; assembly: GCA_964359185.1. GTDB lineage: Bacteria > Bacteroidota > Ignavibacteria > UBA10030 > JAHEZR01 > CAYHSB01. Next base: position 4,041 of record CAYHSB010000101.1, on the reverse strand, counting down.
TGCGCTTTCGTATGTCGAGTCGAGCGCAAGTGCAACACGAAACTGTTCGAGAGCTTTCTCAAACTCGTTCCCCTTCAGGAGCAGAACGCCGTAGTTATAGTGGAAGAACTTGTTTTTGGGATCTGCTTCGACCCCCCTTTTGAATGTTTCAAGGGCGGTCTCGGCCTTGTCCGCGGCGATGTAAACATTTGAGAGAAGCGCAATGAGATCTACGCTCTGAGGATCAAGCTTCATGACACGTTCAAGGATCCCGATCGACCTGTCGAAATACTTCATCGCACTATCACGTTCGGCATAATCCTTGTAGTAGACCTTTGGATCTTTCTCCTCCTTTTTTCCGTTCTCCTCCCACGACTTCAACTGTCCATCCTCAAAGTTCAGTGTAAGCTTCCTCGAGTCATAGACCCACTTCTCTTTTGTTATTTTCTTCTCCTTCGTGGACGACTTGCTTGTCGGCTCCCCGAGCAAAGCTCGAACCTCATCCGAGGTCATCCAGATTTTGATCTCTATCTTGTTCGCCGCACTTTCAAACTTCTCCTTGTGACCGACGCCCAAATCATGGTTAATCTCGCCGATATATCGTCCGGAGACCGCGTCATTCGATAGCGCAAAGGATTTCTCGAGTAGCCCGAGAGCTTTCGTCATGTCGTTTTTCGAGAGGTAACAAAAGGCAAGGTCCTTGTACGCGATGCCGCTGTCAGGGATAATAACAATAGCCGTCTCGAACGCTCTTATGGCCTTGTCGTGATACTGCGCCGAATCTTTTGCCTTGTTAAAACTCTCAACGCCCGAATTCAGGTACCTCCCCCAGTAGTTAAATCTCACGTCATGGATTTCTTTCGCATAGGTCTTCCCCACCTCCAGCGCATGGTTGAATCCATCGTTCATACCCGCGAAATCGTTCTTCTCCGCTTTCACCCGCCCGAGGAGATACCACGCCTCCTCGTTCTTGGAATTCTTTGCCACTTCTGCTTCGAGGTTCCGAATGGCATTATCCCAGTCCGAGCGCGTGATATAGAGTCGAGCGCTTGTCATCTCAGTCGACCCACACTGAAACCCAACCGAGGAGATAACTGCTGCGCTTAGGAGAAGGCTCGTAAAGAGCGCCAGTGGTCTCATGCTATACTCCGTTTGATATTCAACGATAAGGAGATTCTAAATGCTTGCGCTTCGTTTAAAGCGAAACAAATATAATCAAAAGCACAAGGAGAGTCAAGGAATTTTGAGAGGGAGAAACGATTCTAAATAGAGATGCAGCCATCCTTCTCTCAAAGAAGAATTGTTGAGGTCCAAACTACCCGACTTGCGTTCTAGCGCTCAGTCTTCTTCTTAGGAATGCTCGGTTCTCCTCAAACGATCGTTGCGATGAGTGAGTGACCGCAAAGTTAATATGTCAATCCAACACGGAGCGTTGACTTTGATTTCATTTTTTGCTACGTTAGCTGTGAAATTTTAGGTCGTCACCCACTACCGACCTTCGAGCAAACCGAAGGAACTCTTTAATGGCGAATAAGGAAACCACCACCGCAACATTCAAGGAAGGACTTGAGGAGATTGTCGCCGCGACTTCTGCCATCTGCTTCATTGACGGGGTTCTAGGAAGGCTCATTTATCGCGGTTACGATATACACGATCTCGCCGAGCACTCGAACTTCGAGGAGACTGTCTGTCTTCTCTGGGACGGGGTACTCCCGAGCAAGGGACAACTCGATAAGTTCTTAACGCAACTCATCGGCAGTAGGGAGGTTCCAGACTATGTCTACTCGGTGCTACGGTCGAGCCCGAAGTCTGTCCACCCAATGAGTGTTCTCCGGTCGGCCATTTCGTTCCTTGCACTCAGCGACCGCGAAGCCGATGACAATTCTCCGGAAGCAAATAAGAGGAAGGCTCTCCGACTTCTTGCGAAGATGCCAACGGTCGTCACAACGTACCATAGGTTGCGGAACGGCCTCGCACCGATCTCGCCATCTTCGTCACTTGGGCATGCAGGGAACTTTCTTTACATGCTGAGCGGAAAGAAGCCTGACAAGCGAGAGGAACGCATCTTCGACATTTGCCTTATTCTCCATGCCGATCACGAGTTCAACGCTTCGACATTTGCTGCTCGCGTGACTGCTTCGACGCTGTCAGACATATACTCAGCAGTGACGTCAGCAATCGGAGCTTTGAAGGGTCCACTTCACGGCGGAGCCAATGAATCAGTGATGAAAACCCTTTTAAATATCGGCGAGGTCTCGAATGCAGAGACATACATTCGCACCGAGTTAGCAGCCAAGAGGAAGATCGCAGGATTCGGACATCGAGTCTACAAGACCGAAGACCCTCGGGCAACGGTGCTCCGCAAGATATCAAAAGAGCTTGGAGAACGAACCGGCAACATGCGATGGTATGAAATGTCGAGGAAAATTGAGGAAATCGTGAGGGAAGAAAAGCATCTCTATCCAAACGTCGACTTCTACTCGGCATCGGTATATTATACGCTCGGCATTCCTATCGACTTGTTTACTCCCATCTTTGCTGTCAGCCGGGTCTCGGGTTGGACGGCTCATATCCTCGAACAGTATGCACAGAACCGTTTGATCCGTCCGCTCGCAGAATATACAGGGCCTCTTGAACTCGCCTACGAGCCGATTGAGAAGCGGTCGTAATAGCATTTCGTGAAGCTGAAGGAGGGGAACATTCCATGCATCTCACTCTCACACAAAAAATCATCCGTGATCACCTCGTTTCAGGAGATTTGAAGGCTGGAACGGAGGTCGGAATCCGAGTCGATCAGACATTGACGCAAGACGCCACAGGCACGATGGCGTATCTTCAGTTTGAGGCAATCGGTATTCCGAGGGTCAAAACAAAACTTTCAGTGTCATACGTTGACCATAATATGTTGCAAACGGGGTTCGAGAACCCAGACGATCACCGATACCTGCAAAGCGTGGCAGCGAAGTATGGGATCTACTTCTCGAAACCCGGGAACGGAATCTGCCACCAGGTTCATCTTGAGCGGTTTGTCGTCCCGGGACAAACGCTCCTTGGTTCCGACAGCCACACACCCACTGCGGGTGCAGCCGCGATGATTGCCATCGGGGTCGGGGGACTCGACGTCGCGGTGGCGATGGGAGGTGGGTCGTACTTCTTTATCATGCCAAAGGTCGTAGGTGTAAAGCTGACGGGGAAGCTCAGTCCATGGGTAACTGCGAAAGATATCATCCTTGAATTGCTCCGGAGACAGACAGTAAGAGGAGGCCTCGGGAAAATCTTTGAATACTTCGGGCCGGGGACAAAGTCTCTTTCTGTTCCCGAGCGCGGAACAATTACAAACATGGGAGCGGAGTTGGGGGCAACAACTTCAATCTTTCCCTCGGATGAGGTGACGTACAAATTTTTTACTGCACAGGGACGAGCAAAGAAATGGCGAAGGCTTGAAGCGGACCCCGGAGCAACGTATGATGAAATCATCGAAGTGAATCTCTCAGAACTCGAACCGTTCATCGCTCAACCATCGAGTCCCGATAATGTCATAGAAGTCAAGAAGATTGAAGGGTTGAAGGTAGATCAGGTGTTGATTGGCACTTGCAACAACTCAAGCTACAGGGAGTTGATGACTGTTGCTCGACTGCTCAAAGGAAAAAGAGTTCATCCCCGTGTCAGCTTCGGAGTTGTGCCTGGTTCACGGCAGGTTCTTGAGATGATCTCGGCGAATGGAGCCATCAAGGATATCGTCGCTGCAGGCGCGCGAATCCTGGAGAGTGCATGTGGGTTCTGCATCGGAATGGGACAAGCTCCACCGACGAACGGTGTTAGCCTGAGGACTGGCAACCGAAACTTCCCTGGTCGCAGCGGCACTCAGAATGATAAAGTTTACCTCTGCAGCCCAGAAGTCGCTGTCGCTAGCGCTCTCCGAGGTGAGATAACTAACCCTAAGAGGCTTGGTCGGTACCCAGCGATCAAGATACCAAAGAAATTTCTCATTGACGATTCTCTCATCATCCCACCCCCCCGCAATGGGACGAACGTCGAAATCCTGAGGGGACCAAATATCGC
>CAYHSB010000100.1:0-6599 GCA_964359185.1 uncultured Chitinophagales bacterium | reverse complement strand
GTGCTGCCCCGCTAGGGTTCGAACCTAGACTTTTCTGATCCAGAGTCAGACGTGTTGCCAATTACACCACGGGGCAAAGACTGCTAATGTTGATAACAAAGTGCCTACTCGCACCGCTGATCAATTCAACAGAATCAACAACGGGTGAGCCCAGATCTGACTAAGAACTCGCTTCATCCAGGCTCTTGGGTTCAAGCCGCTCTCACCGAAGTTCTTCCACCAGCATCGGACAACCCGAGGAAGACTCCGAGCGGTTTACTTTCAAAAGATAATTCAATTTCAATGGAGAATCAAGGGATATCGATCAGCAGTTCTCATGATCTCGCCAAGTTTCGCGATGTTGACTTTCAGGGCTTTTTTTGTTATCATAAATCGCTTTTGAAAGAAAGCCGGCGCAGGAGATGCTCTCTGAGACACAGGAGTCTCGGAGTCCGGAGGGGCAAGGAAGTGAGACCAGAAAAACGAGAGTTGATCTATGAGGGGAGGACAAAGAAGCTCTACCAAACAGATCGACCAGAGTTGATTGTACAGGAGTTCAGCGACGATGCAGTTCTCCTCGATGGGAAGAAGAAAGCGAAGATCAAAAATAAAGGCGCCCTCAATAACCAAGTCTCGTCACACCTTTTCGAGTACCTAAGAAGGTTATCACATCCCAACGCATTTTGTCCAGCAGCTCTCCGACTGCGAGATGCTCGTCAAGAGGCTCGAGATCATTTCCCTCGAAGTGGTTATCCGAAACGTCGCTGCTGGAAGTCTAACTACACAATACGGGATGAAAGAAGGCCTCGACCTGCCGCATCCCATCCTCGAGCATTACATGAAGAGCGACCACCTTCCGCCTCCGCTCTTGAATGAATACCATATTCTTGTCATGGGGCTTGCCACGCCTGAGGAGATCAAGCTAGTTAATCGGATAGCAACGAAAGTAAATGTAGTCCTCAGATCCTTTTTCGAACGTCGGAACCTGAAGTTGCTGGACTTTGCACTTGAATTCGGCCGTCATAGGGGTAAGATCCTGCTCGGAGACGAAATCTCCCCAGATACCTGTCGACTGTGGGACAGCAGGACGAACAAAAAGCTTGATGCCGATCACTTCCGGCAAGATTCGGATAGCATGCGTGAGGCGTATGAGGAAATTCGAAACCGGGTGTTCACAAAAGTTGCATGAATGGTCTGTCGCAGGTGGAGTAAAGCTTTGATCTCGAAATATGGCTATACGGCTGTCCTCAGGGTAATCGGGTTTGCCATTGTGGTCGATGCTCTCTCACTACTTTTTGTGGGAGAAGGCATTGTGAAAGTCGGTGTCCTGGCGTTTACGCTATTTCTAGTTCTCTTTGTTCTCTATTTCTTCCGAGACCCAGCGCGTTTCGCTCCTTCTGGTGATCACCTCATCCTGTCCCCTGCGGATGGGAAAGTGGTTCTTGTGAAAAACGTCTGGGAGGAGGAATTTCTCCGATCTGAAGCGATCCAGATCAGCATTTTTCTCTCTCCCCTAAATATTCATGTAAATCGGATTCCAATCTCCGGCAGAGTTCATTATTTCAGGTATGTGAAAGGTGACTATCTTGTTGCATTTCACGAGAAGGCCTCGGAGAAGAACGAACGAACGCTCATCGGTATCGAGAATGGAAAGTTCAAAATCCTCATGCGACAAGTCGCAGGTTTCATTGCACGGCGGATCGTCTGCAGTCTACACGTTGACGACATTGTGAAGGCGGGAGAGAGATTCGGAATGATCAAATTTGGATCGAGGGTCGACATTCTTGTTCCGGTTCAGGCTGAGCTCAAGGTCGGACTGAATGATCGTGTGGTTGCAGGTGAAACTATTTTGGCGGCTATCCGATCCTGACCCTGAAAAAATCTCTGACAAAGAAATGAAGATCACACGAGCAGTCGTTCCCAGTCTGTTTACTGTCCTGAACATGTTCTGTGGCCTGATGTCCATCATCTATAGCGGCCAGCAGGACTACATCCTGGGAGCATGGTTCATCATTCTCGCTGCGATTTTTGATTCGCTCGACGGTATGATGGCACGGATCACGAAATCCGCAAGTGCTTTTGGTATCGAGTTTGATTCTCTTTCTGACATTATTTCATTCGGGGCCGCTCCCGCTTTTCTGGTCTTTGCGGTTCATCTACACACCCTTGAGGGTCTCGGCGTTCTTCTGAGTTCACTCCTCCTCGTGTTCGGTGGAATTCGATTGGCACGGTTCAACGTGCAACTCCTAGGTTTCGACAAAGAATATTTTACGGGTCTTCCAATCCCCTCCAGCGCCATTACAGTTGCGTCTTTTGTCCTGATGTTCTACGACAACACTCTAGGGCTAAACGGTCTCACACGCAAACTCCTTGCCCCGATGGTCATTACTCTCTCGCTCCTCATGGTGAGTCGAGTAAAGTACGACGCACTCCCAGAGTTTACTAAGCGTGGAATCAAAAAACATCCCTGGCGGTTCATGACTTTCACAGCTGGCATGGTTGCGATCGTCGTGACGAGGGGGACTGCAATTTTTCCGTTCTTTGTTTTGTTTGTTCTGTCAGGTCCTCTTCGAGTATTCAGCACAACCGTTTGGAACGTGATACACCATGTGCCAAAGGTTGAAGAGGAGGAATCTGAAGCGACGACGATTGACATCTAACCCCTCTGATGGAGTTTCCTCTTGCATTCAGTGAAGATCACAGTAACGCTTCGGAAATCCATTCTTGACCCTCAGGGAAAGGCCATCGAGCACGCGATCTCGACGCTTGGGTACAGCCAAGTCAGCGATATCCGAACTGGAAAGCTGATTGAACTCAAAGTTAGCTGCGCGACAAGAGATGATGCTGAGCGCGTGACGAATGAGATTTGCAAGAAATTACTTGCGAACCCTGTGATGGAAGATTATACATATGAGATTGAGACGGTCTAGACTGAAGACGTGATGACCTAGAAAGTATGGCTCATCGGGCAAAATTTGGTGTCGTCGTGTTCCCTGGGTCGAATTGTGACCGTGACGTCCATTACGTTTTGAGTGAGATATTTCACCAGGATACGCGATACATTTGGCACAAAGATTCTTCACTCGGCGACGTGGACGTGGTAATTCTACCGGGGGGATTCTCTTATGGTGACTATCTTCGCTGCGGGGCGATTGCCCGCTTTTCTCCAGTGATGCGTGAAGTCGTCCAATTTGCGACGAACGGCGGAGTGGTAGTTGGGATTTGCAACGGGTTCCAGATTCTGCTCGAGGCAGGTCTTCTTCCGGGTGCGATGCTGAAGAACAAATCTCTCCGTTTTGTCTGCAAGTACGTTTATCTTAGTGTTGAGAACGCGCACACCAGGTTCACCTCTGTATGTTCACCCGGAGAGGTCCTCGAAGTTCCGGTCGCTCACGGCGAGGGGAACTACATCGTGGACGAGGACACGTTGAAGCAGCTTGAGGATAAGGAGCAAATTCTCTTCCGCTATTGTGACCGTAATGGGAATATTACTGATGAAGCGAATCCGACTGGATCGATGGCGAACATCGCAGGCCTCATCAACGGGGAGGGGAACGTCGTCGGTCTAATGCCTCATCCGGAGCGCTGCTCGGATGAAGTCCTCGGGCACACAGACGGGAAAAAGTTTTTTCAATCCATTCTCCAAAGTTTTCGAGATTGACGAGCAGGATCTTAATTCACTCTCTCTTACTAATTTGAAGGGACGGGGACATGGGAAACATCGGGATGCCAGAGCTGTTGCTTATATTCCTCTTCATTTTGATTTTCTTCGGTGCAAAGAAGATTCCAGAGTTAGCACAGGGCCTGGGGAAAGGTATCCGTGAATTTCGCAAAGCTGCTCGCGACATCCAGGAAGAAGTGACCGAGGAAGGAAAGAGGATCGAAGACAAGGGCTCATCCTCGAAGACGGAATCGAAGAGCTAACAACGAAAGTTTCTCTGCACGAAGGATCGACGATTGACGCAGACGAAAACCCTCGATACCCTCAGAGAGGCAATCGAACGCGGTTCCACGACCTGTGAGAAGGTCGTGGAGGAGCACCTCGACGCCATTGAGAAAGGAAGGCACTTGAATGCTTTCCTTTCTGTGTATTCAGACGAAGCACTCGAAAGGGCACGTGCTATCGATCGGAAGATCGAGAAGGGGGCCGCAGGCCCTCTGGCCGGAATGGTAATGGGAATTAAGGATCAGATTTGCATCAAAGACCATCCGATTTCCTGCGCCTCACGAATCATCGAAAACTTTGTCTCTTTGCACGATGCCACTGTCATCGAGAGGCTGCGCGCAGCCGATGCAATCTTCGTTGGGCGAACGAACATGGATGAGTTTGGCATGGGATCCTCGACTGAGAATTCGGCCTTTGGAGTGACGCTCAACCCTGTCGATGAAACTCGGGTTCCGGGCGGGTCGAGTGGCGGTTCGGCTGTCGCCGTCGCAGCAAACATGTGTATGACTGCGCTCGGCGAAGATACGGGAGGTTCGATACGCCAGCCAGCGGCGCTCTGCGGAATCGTCGGCGTAAAGCCGACATACGGATGTGTTTCGCGCTATGGTTTGGTTGCATATGCCTCCTCCTTTGATTCGATAGGTCCTTTTGCTCATACGACAAAAGATTGTGCTCGAGTCCTTCAGGTGATCGCTGGTTATGATGAGCGCGATTCAACCTCTGCGAAAGTGCCAGTGCCGGACTATTTTTCTGGTCTCACGAAAGACGTCAAAGGTATGAAGATCGGCAAGCCGCGAGAGTTCTACAGCGAAGGGCTCGATGAAGAGATCCACCAGGCGATTGAACAGAAGATCGACCTCCTCCGGAGCTTTGGTGCTGAGATCGTGGACGTATCCCTGCCGCACACCCCTTACCATGTTGCAGCGTATTACATACTCACCACCGCAGAGGCATCGTCGAATCTTGCACGATACGATGGTGCCCGTTACAGTTACCGCTCACGCAATGCTCGCGATCTGTGGGAGATGTACACAAAATCTCGCAGTGAGGGGTTTGGCCCCGAAGTAAAACGCCGCATCATGCTAGGAACATACGTTCTCTCAGCAGGATATTACGAAGCGTACTACCGCAAAGCTCAGAAAGTCCGTCGGTTGATCAAGGAAGATTTCGATGGTGCGTATGAGCAAGTCGATTGTCTCATCACTCCGACTTCACCTACGACCGCTTTCAAGATCGGGGAGAAGATGGACGATCCGCTTCAAATGTACCTCTCCGACATCTACGTAACCTGTGCCAACCTCGCGGGCATCCCGGGCATCAGTATCCCGTGTGGCGTCGACCGACAAGGCTTGCCGATTGGTTTGCAAATTCTGGGGAAACAATTCGACGAGGGGACCATTCTCAAGGTAGCGGATTTCCTTGAGACTTCCAGCCAGTGAGACCGGGGGAATCATCCAACCTTTTTCGAACTATTAATTTCACCACTCGTTAGGAGGCGCTATGGACCAACTCACGGGTACGATCCTCGGGCTATTCTTTGTCTTCTTCGGGCTCGGCGCAGTGCTCGCGATGCTCGAGAACTGGGGTAACAAACTCACGAAATTCAATCGGCAGCGGTTAACTCTAGTCCACCGCGTTTTCGGATACCTTTTCGTCGTCACATATATCGTCATCCTTTATTTCATGTTCAGAAAAATCATTTATCTCCAAGAGCCATTGGAGCCGCTCATTGCGCTTCATGCCGTTTTTGCTCTCCTCATTTTTCCGCTTCTCTTCGTGAAGATCCTTATCGTGCGGCGCTTCACCGGCCTCATCGAAAAGGTGCCCTATTTTGGTATCGCAATATTTGCCCTTGGCCTTACTCTTAATATCCTTACTGGAGGATTCTATCTTCTACGAGCGAGCACCGGAAGATTCATCTCGCTTACAAACTATGACAGGAACAAGCTGAACGTTGAAGTGGGAAGGGGATTGCTCGAAAGGAAATGCATGAAGTGCCACACCCTCGAGCGAGTGTTCACGGCGCGGAAAACCGAAGAAGGATGGACAAACACGGTGAACGCAATGGTCCTTCGAGATCCGAGTATCCGCGAAGAACAGGCAGTGCAGATCATCCACTATCTCTCGACGATCCGCTCGATCAGCACATCTCCCGAAGCTATGAGATTAGTTGGTATGGAACTTACGGATAAGAAGTGCGGGCGTTGCCATGCGCTGGAAAAACTCTATCGGTTGAAGAGAACACCAAACGACTGGATAAGACTGATCGGTGAGATGCGGGCGATCGAACCAGCGTGGATCTCCCATGAGGACGTGAAGACTATCAGTCGGTATTTACTTGCGAGTCACAGCGTTACTGAGGAAGAAGCAAAGCGAGGGCTTGGGTCGCGATTGCGAAGAGATAGAGCGTCTATTTCGATACTCTTCGAGCCTAAGGCACCTGTAGCGGTCATGTCTGGTGAGGAAATATTCAAGAATACTTGCAACCTGTGTCACAACTCGGACAGGATCTTTGCCGCCGCTGGTCGCTTCATGGGAAGCAAAGAGCAGTGGCGACAAATCGTGGAGAAGATGAAGGGGAACGGCGCCGACATCGCTGACCAACGATTGCCCGCATTGGTTGATTACTTGGTCACTCTCAAAGCAAGATTGGTTTGACTGAATGAGACGAACT
>CAYHSB010000099.1:0-6651 GCA_964359185.1 uncultured Chitinophagales bacterium | reverse complement strand
TAGGTTTGACTGAATGAGACGAACTCGATTGTTGGCTTTTCTTCTGCTCTTTGTTGGCGTGGGGGCCTCTCTTCGGAGTCAGGTCATCTCAGGTCTTGATGTGCTGAAGAAAAACGAGTTTGCACAGCTTCATGGAAAGAAGGTCGGTCTCATAACAAATCAGACAGGGTTGAGCAAGGATGGTCGAAGCTCTATCGATATTCTCTTCGAAGCACCGAACCTGAAACTCGCAGCGATTTTTTCACCTGAGCATGGAGTTCAAGGCACAGAGGATCGTGATACGATCGAGAGCAGCGTTGATCCACGCACCCGTCTTCCTGTCTACTCTCTCTATGGCAAAACTCGCCGTCCGACGAGCAAGATGCTGGAAGGACTAGACGTGCTCGTCTACGACATCCAGGATGTTGGAGTTCGGTACTATACCTACATTACGACAATGGGCTATTGCATGGAGGAGGCTGCACGGCGAGGGATAAAATTCCTTGTCCTCGATCGGCCCGTCATAATTAATGGCTCGATTGTTGAAGGGGACCTTCTTCCCGACACAGTTCGCAAGTTCATCGCATACTATCCCATTCCGACGCGTTACGGAATGACTCCAGGTGAACTTGCCCGATTCTACAACGAAGAGTGGAGAATAGGATGTAATCTGGAGGTGATCAAGATGGAAGGCTGGAGGCGAACGATGTGGTTTGACGACGCTCGATTGCGGTGGGTGAATCCTTCACCAAACATCCGAAAGCTGGATCAAGCGATTTTGTATTCGGGTCTCGGATGTTTTGAAGCCACAAACCTTTCTGTGGGAAGAGGAACTGATCATCCCTTCGAGTACTACGGTGCGCCCTATTTAGATGGTGAGGAGTTGGCGAAGCAACTGAACGAAAAGGGTATCAATGGGTTGAAGTTCTCACCCGTGAGGTTCACTCCAAGTACAAGCGCCTTTGAAAATCAGGAATGCAGCGGAGTGAGAGCCGAGATCATAGATCGAAATCAGCTTCGTACGACGGAGGCATTTGTAAGAATGGCGATTGAAATCAAGCGCCAAACTTCGCAGTGGAACTACCACTCAAAGCGCTTCGCAGAGATGGCTGGGTCGGATTTCATCATCAATGCACTCGATAAGAACCTTTCTGCTGAAGGAATTCTGAGGGTCTTCAATGAAAAGGTCGAACGCTTTCAGACGGTCCGAACAAAGTATCTGCTATATTAAGGGGAGAGAAAATCACAATGGGCATCCTTGTCGATAAGAACACGCGACTCGTCGTCCAGGGCATCACCGGCGGCGAAGGGACGTTTCACACAAAACAGATGGTCGATTATGGGACAAAGGTTGTCGCCGGAGTTACTCCTGGCAAGGGAGGGCTGAAGCATGAAGGAGTACCGGTCTTTAATACCGTGGAAGAAGCAGTCCGGAAAGCAGGGGCGAACGCCTCGTGCATTTTTGTCCCAGCTGCTTTTGCAGCGGATGCAATCTACGAGGCAGTGGATGCTGGCATCAAAGTGATCGTTTGTATTACAGAGGGCATTCCCTCTAAGGACATGATCTCGGTCTACCATTATCTGAAATCGACTTCGGCTCGTCTCGTTGGTCCGAATTGTCCGGGGGTTATTTCACCGGGAAAAGCGAAGGTTGGCATCATGCCGGGGTTTATCCACAGGCCAGGGAAAATTGGGGTGATCTCCAGAAGCGGCACGCTAACGTACGAGGCCGTTTGGCAACTGACACAACTCGGCTTGGGTCAATCGACCTGCATCGGGATTGGTGGGGATCCTGTGGTTGGAACGCAATTTGTTGATGCCCTCAAACTTTTCAAAGTCGACGATGAAACCGAGGCCGTGGTTCTCATCGGGGAAATCGGGGGAACCGCTGAGGAGGAAGCGGCCAAGTACATCAAAGCAGAGTTTCAGAAACCGGTGATTGGATTCATTGCAGGTCGTACAGCTCCGCCAGGTCGGAGAATGGGACACGCCGGCGCAATCATCTCCGGCGGACATGGGACAGCAGCCGAAAAGATAGAGGCGATGAAGACTGCGGGTATCCATGTTGTGGAAAACCCTGCTTTGATCGGTGAGACCGTCAAGAAAGTCTTCCACCCGACCGAGCGACAGCAATTTATCATGAAAGTCTCCCGGGAGCTCCATGAACTTGCTTCAAAGCGAGGGCGTCCGACTCCCAAGGGTCGCTCGCGAAAGAAAAAGGCAACGCCAAGGAAACGGCGATGAGGAAACGGCCCTGTTTCACCACGGGGCTGAGTCACTATGGTCAAAAAGTTAGCACGTGCGATGAAGTCAAAGAAACCAGTTTCACGACAACACTAAGAGAGGGTACCCGTGTCAAATCGGACACTAGCGATTCTCAAGCCTGACTGCGTTCGGAAACGGATAATAGGAAAAGTTCTCAGCAGAATTGAAGAGGCCGGCTTTCAAATCGTAGCAATGAGAATGGTTCAGTTCACGCACAATACGGCTGGAGATTTCTACGCCGTTCATAGAGGCAAACCTTTTTACGAAGACCTCCTGAAGTTCATGAGCTCCGGACCTTGCATTCCAACAGTGCTTGAAAAAGACAACGCTGTCGATGCCTTCAGAACTCTGATCGGTGCTACTGATCCAAAACAGGCGGCACCGGGAACGATCCGATACGACTATGCGGATAGCAACCAGGAAAACATTGTCCATGGCTCAGATTCGAACGAGAACGCCCGATTCGAGATAGACTTCTTCTTCAAAGGAGAATAATGAAGCTTAGCTCTTCATCAAACTGCTGAAATCAATTGACTTTGAGCGACATTTTGCGTAGATTCAAGCACTAGAAAAGGGCTTTCTCCATTGAAAACCTTAGGTCTTTTGACCGCTGAGGTGAAAGGGCTTCTATCCGTCCTATTTCAACGCTATTCCCTCATCGATGCTGCAGTTGGGCTTGTTGGACTTGTGATGTTGGCTCTCTCCCTTTTTGTCAGTGTTGTCTCGGTAAAAATCATCTCCTTTGTTCTCTTCATCATTGCTCTTGGTTTTCTCTACGCTTCACTAAGGGGTAAACAGATGGGCACACTGGCGCGGCCCGATTTGCCCTATGAGAGGAATGAAAGGGAAGAACAGCCTATGGCCAAGAAAATAGTTTTTGATGATCTTCATTCTTCCCCGATTATTCGCTATGAGGAAGAGGCGACGGCAGAACAGGTGGGCAGTTCTCCACATGCTGAACTCGCCGTCAATCCTGCCCCACGAAAACGGGAACCGATCGATTTTGACATCAAGGACTTCTTTGATCTCGATGCTGAGGCTTTCAAGAGTGAAAGCGAGCCTCGAGCTGAATTCGACTTCTTGCTCTCAAAAGTGCTCTCTGTGGCAAAAGAGGTTCTCTTCGCTCATACCGTGGCGTTGTTCTGGGCAAATCGTGATAAGCACCAGATGGTTCTTGAAGCAGTGGTTACGGATAGCGAGAGCTTTATGGCAGGTCGTCGCTTCGCGATCGAGGGAGACGTGGTGAGCCGAATTGCACTGAACGGAAAGCCTGAGATCCTTACACAGGTGAACCCGATTTCTGAGAAGGAGATGCTCCGGTACTACGACCAGGTGGATTTCGTGAAATCCTTTATCGGAGCGCCTGTTTTCTTCAATCAGAATGTCGTTGCGGTGCTTGCTGCTGACAGCCGCGTTGAGGATGCCTACGGGGCAGAAACCCTTTCTCTCGTGGGTCAGTTCACGAAACTGATCTCTGCTCTTCTGAAGACCTATACAGGCAAGTACGATTTACTTGTGGACTCAGAGATTTTGAGTGCGATAAGGCGGATGGAGGAGCTTCTCCATAAAGACCTTAGTCTCTGGTCTGTTGTTGAGTCCCTTGCGACAGAGGCCTCGCGCTTAGTGAACTGGGATTTCCTCACGGTCATTCTGTATGACGAGGAGCAACGCGGTTGGCTAGTACGGAAGGTAATGAACCGGACAGAGGAGCACTACCTGAAGGGAGACGAGACGATTGACTTTTCCAAGAGTATCGTTGGTTCCGCGATCAAAGGGAATGCTTCACGGTACATTGAGGAAATGTCGACAATGTCCGATGCGAGGTTCTACCAGGGCGAGAACATTTCCACCCGAGGGTCCTTCATCGTCCTACCCATTTCGTCAATGAGAAAATGCTATGGGGCATTCACCGTAGAGAGTCGTCAACCGAGGAACTATTCTCTCCGTGACACTGAAGTCCTCAATCGGATTTTGAGCGTTGGGGCGGCTGCGATTGAGGTTCTTTATCTTCAAGACGTCGTGAGGGAGTACGTCATCATCGATGAGGTGACAGATCTCTATACAAAAAAATATTTGCTGCAAAGAATTAATGAGGAAGTTCAACGCGCTGACGATTTGGGTACCGATCTATCCCTCGTTATGTTCTCGATAGACTCGAAAGACGATCTGGTGAATCGCTACGGGAACGAGGGCTTCGATTTTGTTTTCTATGCTGTGGGAAAGATGGTCCAGAGGAGTATCCGCGCTTATGATGTGCTCGGTCGGTTTGACACCCAACGCTTCGGAGTTCTCCTTGTGAATACCGCCGCAAATGATGCTTATCTCTGGGCAGAGAAGATCAGAAAAACGATCGCGAGCACGATCCTCACTTTCCAGGACAAGAGCTTTTCTGTCACCGTGAGTGTCGGGGTGTGCGGTGCGGTCGAGGGAACGACAACGGATGATCTCGTCGCGAACACGCTTCATGTTCTCAACAAGGGAACAGAGAGCGGTGGTAACCTCGTCCGCGTTTTTTAGTCTAATCTAGAGAAGGGAACCTACAATGGCGAAGGCGACTTCATTTGCAGAAAAAGCAGCGAAGGCCACCATGGAACGAGGAGTCAAATGTCCAAAGTGCCATACCGTCCTCACCCCTATCTTGCTCGTAACGTCTGAGCGCTCCACGCACTCCAGTGGATGGCGCTTCAGCCATCGGCGAGCCCAGGTCTGTAAGTGTAACGAGAAGCAAGTTTACGGTTGAACTTTCTCGCTTGGCCTCCGTAAGAGAGTCGCAGCATTCTTCCTTGTTTGATACCCACATACAAAAATAGTGGAAAGGTTCTTTTCCTCATCCTTGATGGTGTTGGGATAGGTGAACTCCCGGATGCTGAACTCTACGGCGACGTCGGGAGCAATACAATCGGAAACACATCAATTGCTGTCGGTGGTTTGAATCTCCCAAACCTCCAGTCTCTAGGTCTTGGCAACATCACTCCTTTCAAGAAGATAACGTCGGTACAGAAATCGATTGGTTGCTACGGCAGAATGGGCGAAGTCTCGCGAGGGAAGGACAGTACGACAGGACACTGGGAACTCTCCGGCGTTATCACGGAAAAAGCATTCCCGACTTATCCGAATGGCTTTCCGCAGGATCTGATTAAGAGGTTTTTGGCAGTCACCCGAAGCAAAGGAGTCTTGGGAAACAAGCCCGCCTCAGGGACTGTCATCATACATGAATTTGGAAATGAGCACCGTCGTACTGGCTACCCAATTGTCTACACCTCTGCGGATTCGGTCTTTCAAATAGCAGCACATGAGGAGGTTATCCCGCTCAAGGAGTTTTACGAGATATGCCAGAAGACACGAGATGAGGTTTGTGTAGGTGAACACGCCGTTGGACGAGTTATTGCGCGGCCGTTCATGGGAGAAGAAGCTGGAAGCTACATCAGGACTGCGAATCGGAGAGATTTCGCTCTCGAACCACCAAGCCCAACATTGCTCGATCTCTTGATGGAGAGCGACATCCCCACCGTGGGCATTGGAAAGATCGATGATCTGTTTGCTGGCCGCGGTCTCATGACGAAGATCCATACTAAGTCGAATGCCGAAGGCATAGAGAAGATTTTGGAGGAGGGGCGCAATCTTCGCACCGGGATGTTGATGGCAAACCTTGTGGACTTTGACATGCTCTACGGTCATCGGAATGATCCAAAGGGTTTTGCTGACGCACTCGAGTACTTCGATGCACAGCTTGGCAGTATCCTGGACACTCTCCGGGAGGACGACCTTCTCATGATCACTGCCGATCACGGAAACGATCCGACGACGCCGAGCACGGATCATTCACGTGAGTATGTCCCGGTGCTCTGTTACTCGAAGTCTGGGGAAGCCGGAGTAAACCTGGGAACCCGGAAAAGCTTCGCAGATGCAGGGAAAACTGTTGCGGCTTACTTCAATATTGACGACTCTGGAGTGTTGGCAGGGGAAAGCTTTCTTGAGATGATTTACTAATAACTGCATTGAGAAAGAATCAGCACTGAGTTCCGTTCGACACAAAGCGCCAAGCAAAACCTAAATCATAGAAAATCCGTAGAATAAGGGAGCAGAGAAACTTGTTCCTCGGCAAAGTTGTTGGAACTGTGTGGGCAACGCGAAAAGACGAGCAGCTTGTGGGGATGAAATTCCAGATTGTTAAGCACGTAGACCTAGAGTATAAGCTTAAGGATACCTTTGTCGTGGCGGTCGATACCGTGCAGGCAGGAGTGGGGGATGTTGTTCTGGTGGCAACTGGTAGCTCGGCTCGGCAGACAACGGTGACGAAGAACAAGCCTGTCGATGCAGTTATAATGGCTGTAGTGGATAAGCTGGACGTGGCGGATTAAACTGAGCGGATTTGGGATGTGGCCTACGGCTCTTCGAGCCGACAGG
>CAYHSB010000098.1:0-6739 GCA_964359185.1 uncultured Chitinophagales bacterium | reverse complement strand
CAGGTAGCTCGAAGAGCCCTTGCCCTTCCACGAGCGGCTGTGTTTGCTTGACTGTGAGCTCGAGCGCCTTGCGATCGGCATAGTATTCATAGCTGACCTCAAAGCGCGGATGTCCACCACCATACACCCACTGATCGAAGAACCAATCGAGATTTCTCCCAGTCGCCTCTTGGATGGCAATCTCTAAATCGGTACTCTCGACATTTGAGAACTGATGCTTGTGGAGATAGTAACTCATCGCCCTGAAGAAATCCTCATCCCCAAGGATCCATCGAAGCATGTTCAGAAGAATTCCGCCTTTGAGGTAGGTATGCTCTTCATTGTAGATCTCTTCTCGCGAGTCATACCGCCTATACTCCATTGGGCGAATGAGACGTTCTTTCTCGACATACCGAAGATATGCTTGAAGGGCCAGCCAAGTCTGGAACTGCAAATATTCTTGACCCATTCTGTGTTCATCCCAAAGCATCATACAGTAGGTGGCAAAACTTTCATTGAGCCAGATGGAAGCGAGGCTGCGGCACGTCAGATTGTCGCCAAACCAGTGATGTGCTAGCTCATGGGAGATGGTTGCTTCTGCAGTCCAATTGGAGGCGTAGGCTTCCAAATGAGGATCGAAATCATCGGGGGCACTCGGGTTTCGCAACACACTCTCCCGATGTCCAGTGATGCTCGTGTTTTCCATTGCTCCGATGGCATAGTCGTAAGCAGCAACTTGATCATACTTGTCCCAGGGATAGCGGTAATTGAATCGCTTGGAGAAGGACTCGACCATTTCCGTAGTATTCCGAAACGCGTAGCGTGCCTCTTCCTTGCTACCACGAGGCGCCCAGCAGGTAATAGGAATCGTCCCAAACGCGGGGCGGAATCGGACAGAGTCATAGTCACCGACAAAGAGCGCGATGAGATAATTAGAATGGGGAAGCTCCTGCAACCAACGAAATGTCCTCGAACCATCACTGTTCTGTCTTTCCTCAACGAGCTTACCATTAGAGATTGCCGAATAGGGCTTTGCAACTGTAACAGAGAGTCCCGTTGAGAACTTGTCGTTTGGATCAGCGTAGATAGGGAGCCAGTTTGCGTGCAACCCTCCTTCACCGTACGTGAAAATCGAAGGTAAGCTGTTACTCCCACGAGGTGGATCAATAAAATAAAGTCCTGCTGTGGGCGTGGCAGAATACTTCACCACAACAGTGAGAGTGTCAGTTGGCTGAAATTCTTTGTTGAGGTTGATGACAAGGGTGGAGTCCGTAGAAGTGAAGGTTAAATCCTTCTCTTCCGGCAGTCTCCGTACTCTCGCAACTGATAGCCAATACGCATCCAAGGAAATTGACGAGAGAGCTCTCAGTGGTCGTAATCGGATAGTTGCTTCACCGTTGACTTTTACGTTCTTCCAGTCGAGCTGGAGATCCACCTCATAATGCATGATGTCATATGTCCGGTCGCGATTTGGATGGTATGCCCCTCTTGGAAGGTGCTGTGCGGATGTGACCGAGATGAACACAGAGATAAGGATCGTCGACTGCAGCAAAGATGCTATCTTCATCTGTGATTCCTTCATGAAAGAAAGTTAGAGTTCAAGGGCAGACGATGCATGCCCAAAGGTCGCCACAGGCGACTCGACGAGGAGAGACCCCTTTTCCCAAGGAGATGGCATCGCCCCGAGGAATGGCCTTTACTATGGACCCAGATTGCCTAAGAAGCTTGGCGTGAAAGTCGACTATACCAGAACCAAGTGAGCAACCCTGTGAGAGCAATCGCAATTATTTCGGCAGGGATTGCCGCAGGATAAGCGTTGTAAAACGTCCGCCTGAGAAGGCCCAGTACCAACGTGGCACCAATCGATATCGGAATCAGGACGAGGTAAAATCGCAGGAGGAAAAGATAGGCTGCGAAGAAGAGAAGCCCTATCACCAATCCCAGTACAAGCCATGATACAATCGTCTCCACAGATCTTGAACCGACAAAGATCAGCCCGGACACAATTAACAGGAAAGCGAAGAGAACCTTCCGCTTTGTCCATCCGTGCGTGAAGCGATCAGTTGCAGTGAAGATGAACAGGGCAAGCGTTGATATGAGCAAATAACGACTTACCGAACCGAGACCCGCATCAAGCAAGGGAAGGTAGGTGCCGAGTCCACCATAATCGGCCCAGGTGGGCGAGAGTGGGGTTCCGAGCGACGAACCAAGTGCAAGTATCCCTGAGAAAATAGCTCCCAAGGAAATGCCCAAGACCCATGCGATTGAAGGCGGAAGCCGCATCTGCTGGTCATTCCACTTGCGCACGAACCCGGCCACAAGTCCGACGCTCGCTGACATAATTAGGAGAGCGACAATCGAGCCTCCTACGAAGATGAAGATTTGAGTGGTGTATGGCTGCGCTGTTGAGAAGCTCGCTACTATGCTGGGGAAGCCGTTGAATAGATCGGCAAGGCTAAACACAAACATCGACAGAAAGAGCAATAGAAATATGGGTACTGAGAATTTCTTTCTACTCCAGTTCACGATGGCACCGACAACTCCGCCGATCACTAACAGTACCACGATCACACTGCAGCCAATTTGAGCTATTTGTGGTATGTTCTGCTGATCCCGTTCGTTCCGGGCCCATTCCTCAGGAACATGCACGAACCTGTATGCGTCCACGACTTTATCGCCTGCAATCTGGACTGCCATCCGCGCCTCACCTTGCTGCAGCTTATACCTGATCGTATCAGCGAATGTGAAAAGCCAGTCCGTCCGCGCCTTCAGCTTCGATGGAACAGCGGAGACTTCTCTGAGTGATGCGGCCTCGAGCTGAAAGATTCCTTTGAGCGAAAGATGAGCTAGGATGCGCGCATCATTTTCGGAGATGCTATTGCCAGGCCTAGCCTCAGGCAATTGGTGACGGAACCTGAAGACTCGACCCTGCTCTCCAATGTAGACCTGATACTCTTCCGCACGCTCCGCTACATCTCCCTCAAACTGAACAAAGCGAACCCTCCAGTGTGGTGGAGCAAGATGCTCGCCCATCAACTTTTTGTACACTTCTTTGCCGGCAGTCTGCCAGATGAAGCGGTCTTCCTGAGCCGGTTGTGCTTCAACAGAGCTCAGGACTCTCCAAGATTCT
The DNA here is from genome assembly GCA_964359185.1 of uncultured Chitinophagales bacterium. Taxonomy (GTDB): domain Bacteria; phylum Bacteroidota; class Ignavibacteria; order UBA10030; family JAHEZR01; genus CAYHSB01. The sequence goes on along the minus strand of CAYHSB010000098.1, from coordinate 3,630 downwards.
GGCAAATCAACCTTCCAATCTTTTACAGTCTGACGCGCGATCTGCTCAGCCTCCGTGCGACCGATTGTGATTGACGGCGCGTCAGTTCGGAAACTCGTGAAGATAGCCCAAAGTGCGAGTCCAACCAAGCCGACAATTGGCAGAAAACGTATGAGTGCTGGATGAACGCCACCAAGCTGTGGCTTCTCCTCAACCGCTTTCACCTCGACTGGTTGTGGTGGGGACCAGGAACGATTCATATAACCTTCAGAAACTTCAATCCACCGCTTGGCTCGCAATCGGGCACCAAGAACAATCCAGAGGGGGGCCAGTACGAGAATAAGGACAAGAGAGCGATCGAGCCAAATTCCAGGAGCAGATGACACAAACAACGGCAGTGCGAACCAGACAACATCGAAGGTGAAATGGAGTACGATCGCGGGAAGCAATCCGAAGTAAATGTATATTCCACCAAACATGAGCGAGGGGATTATCAGCTCTACAACTCTTGCATACGCAGGCTGATTGGCGTATCCTGCATGACCTGATCCAAACACAAGCGCCTGGATAATCATCGCCCCAATGATCCACCAGCGTCGACCGCCAAAACGGTCCCCAAGCAAGGCAGCACCAGCAATTGGAACAGCACGGAAAAGACTCTCTTCCCAGAACCCAGCCTGGGCTGAGATTGCAATCGATGAGAGCCAAGGAAAGTATGTTGCCAGAACATCCGGCTGAACGAGAACGTCCGAAGGAGTCCACCAGCCGAGGGCTCTTGTCGTGACGAAGTAGAGCGCGACTTCATATGCAAAGAAGATGCCGACAAGCAGATATCCAGCAACCGTTCGGCCCAGGACTGCCTTGGAACTTGCCACATCTCGTGACCAAAGAGACCACTGCTGGATATGATGAGGGAATGCACGGCGTGAAAGGCTCTCCGCAGCCATGAATGAGACAGTTAACAAGAGCCCCATGACCAAAAAGTTGATGAGAATGAAAGCAATTTGCTGGAGGAGAAACCCCTGAGCTGAAATCGCTGTATCATAATTCATCCAGATAAGCGGCCATCGATTGATGCCTACAAGCAACTGAAGGAACGCGATCAGTAATCCCCAGAAGAGCGGCTTGCGCCAAAGCACCCATCGCTGACGGAGAAGGAAGAACAATCCAACACCACACCCGCCTATGATGTAAAGAACGATAAATCCGATACTCCCAGACACTCCTATGACATTGTTTGCAGATCGCATTTCTTCATAACGTCGTGAAAAGGCTTCGGGGACCTTTACGAAATGTGTCAGTTCGGTGAGTTTATCACCACCTACTACCAGCCGCAGACGATATTTTCCTTCCCCGATTTGAACATTCGGCCTCTCATACACAATGGTATGATCGATGCGTCCACTCGGACGAACTTCCTGAGATTTCTCAACAAGGCGATAATGGCTCAGATCGACACCCCACTCATTCAGCGGAGCCCTCTCAGCGATCGCGCGAGCAGAATCTGTGCTCAGGGCTGCGCCCGGATCTTTTTCAGGAAGTTTGACAACGAACCCGTAAGGATCTCCGGCTGGGGTAAACTTGATTCGAGTTTCCCGTGCTTCCCCATGCTTGAAGTGTCGGACTGTCCACGTGTAAGGATGATAGAGGCCTTCCCTTATCATATTCTCGAACGCCTTCGTGCCTCCTGCCTCGAGCTCGACAAAGTTCTGAACCTCTTGATCACCACGAAATGAGGCTCCCTGTCGGTATCCATCAGGCCCGAATCGATGCTTCTCAGACAAACGTGCAGCAGAAGAAAGAGCAGCATTTCGATCCATTCGCAGATCGAGAGTGACAATCGGAAATGCTTGTGAAAAGTAGTGCACCGAGAAGAGAATCCCACCCAGTGAAGCGGCGGTCAGGATTATCCAGAAAAGCGGCTTGCGAAGCATGTGGCCTCGATTTGAGGAATGGTGAAGTGCAGGGTTTGCTGACTGATCACGAAGATAAGAGGATGCTGGCCGATGAGAGAGTCCGCAGTTCTTTCGAAATCAGATGGTAAGCTGGCAACGTCCGAGGAATGAGGATCTCTCGTTCAAGAGAGGGTTCGGGTCATGGTGACAATATGTTGTGTCCAATATATCAAATGCAGCCAGCAAAAGCAAGCATACGGGTGCATTCTCGAGCATGTTTTCACCTTGACAACCTGCACAATTTCTGTTAAATTTGAGTGATTTTTTTTACAGATCTCGACTCTGAGACAAACCATTGCACCTTATAAAGTCTATCCTTAATTTTGTAAAGATTGAGCACACCCTTTTCTCCCTTCCACTCATTTACGGCGGCGTCTTCCTCGCATCGAAAGACATCCCACCGCCAAGCCTAATACTTTTGATCCTGATTGGAGCCACAAGCGCTCGAACCGTAGCTCTTACGCTGAACAGACTGATCGACCGAGAGATCGACAAGCAGAATCCGCGCACTGCAAACAGGGAACTTCCGAGCGGCAGGCTTTCTGTCAGACAGGCGGTGGGAATTTTAGTGATCGGCCTGGTCGTTTATTTTCTCTCTACCTATCTCATCTCTGATTTTTGCTTCTACCTCTCCCCGATTCCGCTTATTATCTTCACCGGATACCCATATCTTAAGCGCCTGACACCGCTGGCCCACTTCGGCGTTGGACTTGGACTGTCGATGGCTCCACTCGGAGGCTGGTTTGCAGTTACACAGTCGTTTACGCCCATCATCCCCGGCGCACTCCTCTCCCTCGTGACTTTATTCTGGGTCACTGGATTCGACATCATCTACTCTACCCTCGACGAGGAGTTTGACCGACAGGCCAGCCTCTATTCTTTTGTCGTTCGTTTTGGGAAGGTTCGAGCCCTTCAAATCTCTGGATATCTTCATCTAGCTGCATACGCTGTGTTAGCTCTGCTTTTTTTTCTCTACATCAAGGCGGTTCTTGGGCTTCCGTTTCTCTTCCTCTCGGGATATCTGCTTTATCTCGAACACAAGAAAGCGGATGATGTGGAATTGGCTTTCTTTAAGATCAACGCTGCATTTGGATTTGCGATCTTCCTGATGATTATTGTTCGGGGGAACTTGCTATGAGAGTCGTCATCGGGATGACTGGCTCCTCGGGTGCAATCTACGGAGTCGAGTTTCTTAAGAGATGCGAAGCTGAGAAATTCCTCATCATGAGTAAATGGGGAAAGGCTGTGCTGAAGGACGAAACTGGACTCACGGAGGAGGATTTGAAACCATTTGCGAAGAAAACGTTTAGCGACAGCGACCTTTCCGCGCCGTTTGCTTCTGGTTCAAATCCCTTCGATACGTTTGTCATTATTCCATGCACGACGTCGACGCTTGGAAAAATCGCACATGGGATCGGCGATACGCTTATTACCCGTACCGCGCAGGTGGCACTGAAGGAGCGACACAAACTTATCCTAGCAATTCGAGAGACGCCTCTCTCTTCGCTCGCTCTTGAGCAAGCCCTGAGACTCTCACGGGACGGCGTTGTCATCATGCCGATATCACCGCCATTGTATTTCATTCCGAAGACGGTTGACGAATACGTGGGCGCCTTTGTTGAAAAGGTCCTCGGCGTCATGGGATTGCGGACCTCTCCAGGATGGTGTGCGGAAGAGCTGGAATGAAAGTGCAAAG
>CAYHSB010000097.1:3798-6768 GCA_964359185.1 uncultured Chitinophagales bacterium | reverse complement strand
ATGTCCACCAGCCAACACGTCTTCAGGAAACCGTCTGGACGCTTGAACGCTTCTTTCCACACTTTGCTTTCTTCAACTCAGACATCCCAGCTGCGCAAATGTATCTCTACCATACACGACTCTTCCCCCTTGCGTTCGGCGAGTATACCATCGATGACCACGGATGGCTCTCCGGTTTCTTTATCGATGACCGATTTGACGCAGTTGAGTATCCTTGCCCGCAACTCACTGTGATGACGATGAGGAACGTGCACGACACCGTAGCGCCAAAATACCAACGAGTACTCCAGCTTGAGATTTCCTATGACGGCTCTTCTTATCTCCTCGAGCAAGAAGATCCGGCCGAGGCACTCCAGACACTGAACTGGCATCTCCAGCGTTGTGATCCTGACGTCATCCTCACAGACTGGGGAGACGCCTCGCTTATGCCGTTCCTCCGTTCGCTTTCCGACCGGCTGAAAATTCCGCTTCTGCTTAACCGCGACACAAACGCAGGCTACTTCACTACAAAAGAATCGAGCTACTTCACGTATGGGAAAATCGTCCACAAGGATGGTGCCTTCGAGCTCGCAGGGCGCTGGCACCTTGACGTGCAGAATTCATTCATCATGGACGAATCAGATTTTGAGGGACTCTATGAACTCGCACGCCTCACACAAATTCCTGTCCAGCGCCAGGCACGTACGACGATTGGGACAGGGCTTTCCTCGATGCAGCTTTCATGGGCATACCGTCACAACGTGCTGATCCCGGCAAAGAAGCGCCAGCCGGAAGATTTCAAGCCGGCCAGCACTCTCTTGCTTGCCGACCGCGGCGGACTCATCTTTCAGCCCATCATGGGATACCACGAAGACGTTGCCGAGCTGGATTTCGCCTCGATGTATCCATCGCTCATGGAGATGCACAACATTTCACCCGAGACGGTAAACTGTCACTGTTGTCATCCGCCAGAGGCGGACAAAGTGCCAGAGCTCGGCTACACGATTTGCCAGAAGAACCGTGGGATTGTGCCTGAGACGCTCAAGCCCATCCTCGCGAAACGCGCGTACTACAAGCGAAAAAAGCGAGAGGCAACATCGCCAGCCGAGAAAACAAAGTACGACCGAAGACAGAACGCGCTGAAGTGGATGCTCGTGACGTGCTTTGGCTATCTTGGCTACAAGAACGCGCGCTACGGGAAGATCGAAGCGCACGAGGCCGTGAATGCCTTCTCACGCGAAGCCCTTCTGGCCGCGAAAGAAGTCGCGGAAGCTAATGGCTTCAAGCTCATCCACGGTATCGTGGACTGCCTCTGGTTGAAAAAACAAGGGTCGACCGAGGCAGACTATGAAGACCTCTGCAAGAAGATCAAAGATCGGGTGGGAGTGGACATCACACTTGAAGGGATTTACAACTGGATACTCTTCCCTGCTTCAAAGATGGACCCTCTCACCACCACGGCGAACCGGTACGTTGGCTGGTACAAGCACGGCGAGCTAAAGGTGCGCGGTATTGAAGTGCGAAGGCGCGACACACCGCTCTTTGTGAAGAAAGTCCAGGCCGCGGCGCTCGAGTGCATCACCGATGCGAAAAGCATCGAGGAGATCCAAACAGCAATCCCGGCCGTGCTTCGCACAGTGGACTACTACATCCACGAGTTGCGCGAAGGGAAAGTGAACCCGCTCGAGCTTGTGATCCGTCGGCAGATTTCTCAGGAGCCGAACGCATACGTCAACGAGAGTCTCAACGCAGTGGTTGCAAAGGCAATTGAGGAGGCGGGCATTCATCTCTCCCCTGGCGAGATAATTGAGTACATCATCCTCGACCACACGGGAAAGAAGAAGCCAGAGAAAGCCAAACCCCTTGCACTCTACGCTCTCGAGGATGGCTATGATATCGAGAAATACACGGAGATTACGCTAAAGGCGATCGAGACGCTGCTTCAGCCGTTCGGGTATGATGTGGAGAGATTGAAGGAGGTGTATGGAGTCGAGAAACCGACGAAAAGGACAAACGTGTTGAGGCAAAACCATATACCCTTCCTTGCTATAAATGCTCCACGAATCCTCGAACCAACTACCTTGGTTGTACGGTAATCTGGCTTCCTTCCCCGAGAAGCACACTGCAAATCAACAAGTTACCACCATAACATTACTTGTGGAAAGCCAGCCCAGGAAGGTCGAGTTTGACTTTCCTTGAGACATACATTAAATTGAGTCTGGGGCCCAAATGAGGGGAGGAATAGGGTAATCTAATTTCTCCCTTGATGTTCAATTTCTGTGGGATCGTCTTTTTGCACTTTCTAACCATGCTTATAAATAACACATACCGTGAGAAAATCCTCAACGCTTTACTATATTTTGCCAAGAACGTGAAGTACCCCTCGAAAGTGAAGATATTCAAGCTGCTCTATTTCCTAGACTTCATTCATTACAAAGAAACCGGACAATCAGTAACCAATCTGGATTACTTTGCATGGGATTATGGACCTGTCCCGACAGACCTTTTTGAGGAACTGAAGTCGGGAGAAGTTCCAGAGGACTTTAAGAGTCACCTCTCCATTGTGCCTTACGACAGGGATTCGCAGAAAAGAGGCTTCGACTTCAGGGCTAAGCGCAGCCCCGACCTAAAGGTCTTCTCTCCACGTGAAGAAAGAATCATGGAAGAGCTTGTGTTCATGTTTAAAGATGTGACACCCGCTCAGATTTCAGAAATCTCACATCTCAAGAATCTTCCATGGGATAAGACCTTGAAGACGAAAGGCAAGTATGCTAAGATTGATTATCAGCTTGCAATAGATCAAGATGCCAAGACCACAAAAGAAGAGGCGAAGCAAAAGTCGGAAGAGCGAGCAGAGATGTTAGCAAACTTTCCGCTGAAGAAACGACTTTCCTCTTGAATGCCTTCCACAGGCGATATTTACTTTCACAAAAGCTTCAAGTTCAAAGATGGGACGACAGGTGAGAAACTCTTTGTCATCTTAAACGAGCC
>CAYHSB010000097.1:0-3698 GCA_964359185.1 uncultured Chitinophagales bacterium | reverse complement strand
GAGCCCTACCTAGTTGTAAAGACAACGTCCAAACTCAAGAAGGAGAATCTAAAAGAGGGCTGCAATCCCCAAGCAAGGGGTTTCTTTGTTCAAAGCAAGAAGGATGTTTTTGATTTGGACACACTGATACAACTGACTGACATCTACGAGTTCGATGCAGGAGCACTCATCCGCGACGGCATAAACAGATTCTTGTTCCATAAGGGAACACTGTCACAGTTGACAGTGACACAAATTATTAACTGTCTGAAGAAGCTTAAGGAAGACATCTCAGTTAAACATTTCGAGATGATCATGAGAAGCAGGTAAGGAACTACACTTTCTTCTTCACAACAACCCCTTCACCAATCCCCCATCGACTTGAATCGTCGCCCCCGTGATGTAGGCCGCACGCTCTGAGGAAAGAAGAAGCCGGAGAAGGCCAAACCCTTAGCACTCTACGACCTCGCAGATGGCTACGATGTTGAGAAGTACACAGAGCTTACGCTCAAGGCAATCGAGACGCTTCTGCAGCCGTTCGGGTATGATGTGGAGAGGTTAAAGGAAGCGTATGGGGTGGAGCAGAAAAAGAGGAAAGTCAAAGTATTCCCCTACACAGAATCACACCTCATCTCCACCCACGCAGAAAGGGCAACCACTGCTTTTGCCTATTCGGAAGTTCTTCGTTGACCAATATTGACGAGCGCTTAAAGATATTATCCTAGCTTTTCAGTGACTCCCTTAGCACAGTTAATCCCTCAAGATATTTCTTTTCCAGAAAGGCTGCCATTTCTTTTTCGTTGGCAAAGATGAACTCTGGTGACCGTCTGTAATAGTATGTCAAGATCAGACTCCTTTCACCCCAAATAAGGTAGACAGCTGTGGTGTCATCGTAGGTTACATCAATGACAGGGAAAATCATGGGTTCTGTCTCAAGGTGTCCGAGCCTTTTTGCGTCCCTCGCCAGTACATCTCCAAGGGTGTCGAAGGGATAATAGAACTTCCTCTTGATTTGAGAGTGCAGGTCAAAGCCTACAAGCAATGCGAAAGGGACGGCATCATCACATTCTTGCACGTAAACGTCTTCAAATGTTACCCCTGTATCTTCCAGCCATCTCTCCTCTCTCACTTTTTGCTTAGTGAGATTGAGAATCCGTTCTCCGGTCATATACTCCTCCTCACAGCTTCTATGTGAATACTTTTTCAGTGAACGATTTCATGATGTTGGCTGCTTCGACAATTTTGTCTACATCGTCAACATCGATGAAGACAAGTTTGTCAACAAGAGGTGAGCGCTTCGCCTCCAATCGATTGTATATTTTGTCCTGCTGCTCCTTATCAGTGACTATCAAAGCCTTTTGAACGAATTGACTTACAGTTTCCAGTCGTTCAATCGTGTCAGCGATGCTACCGCTAATTTGGATCTCGATTGGGTATTGGATCTTTCCACCAAAATGCACGTATCGCACCCACAGGCAATCAAGTTGCCGATCTTCTTCTAATTTGTGAGCACCCTTGGGCAGTAAGAAATTTACACTTGGTCGCTTTCGTGCATCAAACTGAAAAAACTCACCGACGACCCTCAACTTTTCTTCCAGGTCACGATGGGAAACCTCGAATTTCTCAGACGGCGTCTTTGCACGCTGAGTTCTCAGCGCAGTGACAAACTTGAGGCCCTTATCTGAAAGAAGGAAGACTCCTCCAACAAAATCCACATAACCCAATGCCCTGAGCCATGAGACTCTATGGTTAAATTGATCTGAAATTGTACTCGTCTTCCATTCCGATACTTTCGGATATAGCTTCGCCATTGGCTCTTGCCACTTTGCAATGAAATCCGTTCTCACTAGCGTGTTATGCTCCTTTAATATTTCCAACAGTTCCTTAGTACCTGCAAAATTCTCAACCAACATCCATAAGACTTTTTCTGGATTTGCGGTTTGCACAATCTCTCGACCCATTTCCGTCAACAAGCATCTTCCATCTCTGACTTCCAAAAGATGGCCGCTAACAAAAATTACAGTATAGATATTTTCCACAAAGCGCTTGCTTCCACCGAAGGTTCTAACAATCCAGTGCCGCAACTCCTGTGGGGCAGGAAATCCTTTCTCGACATAATTAAGAATCTTAAGTGTGTTGGAGAACTGATCTGGAATCGAACCGATCATCGGGTAACAGATAAGTTTAACCTTATTGCTGCGAGGTTGAGGAGACACTTTGTTCTCCCGGTTAGTAAGAGATGAGGTTTCTATCTGAAATAAGATTCAGGCAGGAGTCTTTCAATAGTATGTTGGAAGTCCAGCAAGATGCTGTCTCGTTTGAAAATAGCTAACTATCGAGCAGAAAGCAAGCGCGTTCACTCTCATGCTGATCAAAGAAAGGTCTTACAACAACCCCTTCACTAACCCTCCATCAACCTGTATCGTCGCTCCTGTGATGTAGCTGGCGCGTTCGGAGGCGAGGAAGACAACGAGGTTGGCAACTTCGGTAGGCTCGCCCATACGCCCGAGCGGAATCGGTTTTGTGGATTCAGCGAGATAATCCTCGACAGAAATGCCTCTCTTCTGCGCCCGTGCAGCGATGATTTCATCCTGGCGCTTTGTGAGGATGTAGCCGGGACAAATGTTGTTCACAAGAATCCCATCCTTCGCCAGCTGGTTTGCTAACACTTTTGCAAGTCCTACTACCCCGGGCCGAAGCGCCGATGAAAGGATCAGGTCATCGATTGGCTGCTTCACTGTGAGTGATGTCATGTTGATGATGCGCCCCCACTTCTGCTCCTGCATGTAAGGGATGACTTCGCGAATGAGTCGGACGACACTCATCAAGGTAAGGTTCACTCCTTCAAGCCACCGCTTGTCCGTCAGATCGGGGAATGTTGCAAGTGGTGGACCCCCAGCATTTGTGACGAGGATGTCAATACGCCCACACTTCTCGACCGTCTTCTTCACAAGCGATTTGATGCTGGCGGGCTTTCGGACATCGGCCAAGAATGCCTGAACCTCAGCGCCCGTCTTTGTGCGAATCTCATCTGCGGCAGCTTTGACACGATTACTTGAGCGAGAGCAGATGGCGACCTTCGCCCCCTCCTCGGCGAGACCGAGCGCGATAGCCTTGCCGAGTCCTTGACTCGCTGCAGTGACTAAGGCGACTCGATCACGAAGTCCAAGATCCATGTTTGCGCAAGAAGTGAAGACAAGTTCCGACGAGAGGAAACTCCCCTTTTCTTCGGACAGAAGGAGATCTAACGAGAAAGCTGAATACCCTGCTCGCGAAGTTTCTCCTTGATAATTTTCAGAACCTCATCCTGAGGGATCAAGATTCGGGCAGTAGAAACTCTCACAGCTTCCTCAAGGGTTCCTTCCTGCTGTGTCAGCCAGAGCCACACATGATAGCCGAGCCGATATTGGTCGTTGGGCTCCTGAGTCGGGATGGTGCTAACACTGTTGTATGCGATCTTCTCGATAGATTCTGGAGGTGCTGGAATAGCGGAAGGAGGTGGTTTGGTGGTCATAGTTTGGCTTTCCATTCAGGAAATCGGCTAAGCTACGGTTCAGGGTTCAGGTGTGCTTCCAACTTGAACCCTGCGACTTTTTCTCACTTCACAAACAGCTTCTCACTCACGCCAGCATTGATCTTGATTTCCGTCACAGTGATGTCGGCAACTTTCTTCCCGGCCTGCTGGACAGTGTGCTTGAATGGCAGCACAACACCTCCCG
>CAYHSB010000096.1:0-6810 GCA_964359185.1 uncultured Chitinophagales bacterium | reverse complement strand
AACGTGCCGTAAGAGACCCCGAGAGAACTGAAGATTAAACTTGGAAGGACAGACATCTCCTGCTGTCCTTGACTTTGTTGGAACGGTATAGAAACAGTGGAGACCAAATTCGGTAATGGGATGAAACTTCTGAAAGTACGCCTATTCACCTTCGTTCTTTTTCTGAGTCTAGCCCTGTTGATTTGCTTGGCTGATAGAGCCCCTGTCTTTCTGCAATCTGGCTTGGCCGCGGGGTCGATTTCCGCTAGATTTGAATCCTATCTCCAAGGTGTTCTCCAGCACACGATACCAGCGCCCTATGCGCAAAGAATTCTCATACCGTATCTGATACGCGGGGTGAGCTTGCTAGCACCATCGCTCACTAGTATCACTATTGATTTCATACTCAAATCTGCCATTTTATTCTTGACTCAGATTGTGTTCTGGTACTATTTGCGATCTTTTCTCAACGATCTCGAATCTCTTGCCTCTGTCTTTCTCTTTGACAGCTATATGGCATTTATACTTTCGCACTTGCAAGGGCCTTCTGCTATTGAGACAATGGACATTTTCAACGTGTTCATATTCTGTTTGGGTCTTCTAACCTTGTTCCGACGACAGTTCCTAACTTTGTCCGTGGTGCTCCTTATTGGAATGGTAAATCGAGAAACACCTGCATTTCTATTCATACCTTTCTTAGTGAAGGCTGTTCGTGACAAATTTCCTGTCTGGAGCTTAATTGCTGTGCTCTTCTGCATAGCGATTCCGTATCTGGGGCTTAAATTGCTTATCCCTGCTTCGCTTCCAGAATGGATTTCGTTTGCTAAAATTTCGTCCAATGTCCCTTTCATCTCCTCAGAACACACCCGGGAAGCACTTGTTGGCAATGCCCGACTCTTGTTGCTTATGGGTCCTCTAGTGTTACTCTCGCTTTTGCACTTCAAGAACAAGCCTCTGTACCTTCGAGTTATGTTTACGATCGTTCCATTCTTTGTCGTCACTCACTATCTCGTCGGAGCCATCATTGAGGGCAGATTGTGGATGCCTCTTCTTCCGATTTTGATTCCGCTAGCGATGAGCTCCCTTAGTGCAATGATAGGGAAAGTCGTTTCCAGCACTCCTCTGGAGAACGCCTGAATCATAAGTTCAAGCAAGGAAGGCTTCGACAAAGTTCAAATCGAAAAAGAGGATTCGCTTGGTCGTTAATTTATTATAATGACTTGGTGGGCTATGGGTGCTGAAGCGTGGAGGTAAACCAAAATTCTCTGACAGAGAAGAGACGCATCCTTATCCTCGGCGGGGGATATGCCGGTGTCTACACAGCGCTGGAGTTGGAAAAAGAACTCCGCCGCTCTGATGATTTCAGCGTCACGCTGATCAGCAAAGAGAACTTCTTTGTCTTCGAGCCGATGCTGCCGGAGGTAGCTTCGGGAAGCCTCGATCCTCGCCACATCGTCAACCCCATCCGTCATCTCCTTCGGCGCACACGCTTTTGCACTGCTGACGTTCAGTCGATCGATCTCGAGAATCGGCGTGTCACTGTTGCACATGGGCTGCCTCGGCACAATCATTACTTCGACTTTGATTACCTCGTCCTTGGGCTTGGAAGTGTCACCGATACAAGCCTTGCATCTGGTGTAGGCCAATACGGCTTCACACTGAAGACACTCGCTGATGCGATCATTATTCGCAACCATGTTCTCGGTCAGCTTGATGATGCAGATCTTGAAGACGACCCTGCAGCGAGACGTGCACTGCTGACGTTTGTTGTTGCTGGGGGAGGACTTACGGGGGTCGAGGCTGTTGGAGAGATCACGAGCCTGCTCCACGATGCGGTGAAATTCCACACGCGCATCAGAGCATCGGAGCTACGCATTCTTCTTGTTGAAGCAGGGCCGCGCCTTTTGCCTGAGATGCCCGAGCGCCTCGGTGAGTATGCGATGCGAAAGCTTCAACGCGACGCTGTGGAAGTTTTCTTAAATCGAAGTCTCATTGCTGCAGCCGAGGATCATATCGAGCTTGATAGTGGAACTAAGATCCCGACGCAGACTCTCATCTGGACTGCTGGTATCACGACCAACCCGATTGTGACGACGCTTCCGTGCAAGAAGGATCATAAGGGGCGTCTCATCGTCAACGAGTTTCTGGAAGTCCCAGAGTTTAAAAGTCTCTGGGCTCTCGGCGACAACGCGAGTCTCATCAACCCAAAGACCGGGAAACCATATCCCCCGATGGCGCAATTCGCTATCCGCCAGGCAAAGACGACGGCGAGAAACATTGTTGCCACGCTGCGAGGAAGACCCCGGAAGCCCTTCGCCTTCACTGGATTAGGACAGCTCGCCACGGTTGGGAGACGAAGTGCCGTTGCACAGATCCTTGGCATCCAGATATCGGGCTTTGCTGCATGGTGGCTGTGGCGGACGATTTACCTGATGAAGCTCCCGGGTCTCTCTCGGAAACTCCGCGTCATGGTTGACTGGACGCTCGATTTGATTTTCCCAAGGGACATCGTGCAGTACAGATTCTCGCGCGCCCAGCCGGTCACGCGTGCACACTTCGAGCCGAAGGAAATCATCAGCTGGCCGGGCGATCCTGCGGACCACTTCTACATCATCGAACAGGGTGAGGTGGAAGTGATTGAATACGGCGCAAACGGTGGCGAGAAGCTCCTCGCAAGGCTTGGTCCTGGCGAATACTTTGGTGAGATGGCCATCCTTGATGAACAGCACAAGCGCCGCGCCATCGTGCGCTCCTCGACTCCAGTCGATGTTATCGCGATTCCGCGAGAACATTTCGAGGTGATGGTCAAGAAAACGCCTGACCTCAAGCAAACATTTCAGCGTGTGCTTGAGCAACGGCGCCAGCCCGCTATTCGTCAAAACTAGAATCTTCCATTAACAGATCTCGTATAAAGCAACGAGAGAGGGAATCCGTGGCAATCTTCTTTTTCGGTGTTCCTCAGTGTCCTATTTTGCCACATTCACAGACCACTTGATTTAACACAGGCGTTTCTCTATGTTTGTTCAGGATTAGAAGATCCCTCACAACCTAAGGAGCGAAAACGATGATAGGAATCATATTTCTGGTAATTCTCGTCCTCCTCGTCTTATGGGTGATCGCGAAGTACAACTCGCTGATCAATCTCCGTAACCAAGTCAAGAACGGTTGGAAGCAAATCGACGTGCAGTTGAAGCGTCGCCATGACTTGATCCCCAACCTCATAGAGACGGTGAAGGGATACATGCAGTTTGAACAAGACACGCTGCGGCAAGTCATCGAGGCCCGGAACGCAGCCGTGAGTGCTAAGGGGGTAGCCGAGTCAGCAGCAAAAGAGGGTGAGCTCACGGCTGCACTCTCGCGCCTCTTTGCTCTCGTTGAGAATTATCCTAACCTGAAATCGAATGAGAACGTCAAACAACTCCAGGAGGAACTAACGAGCACGGAGAACAAGGTAAGCTTCGCGCGCCAGTTCTATAACGACATCGCGACGAAGTTTAACATTGGTCAGCAGGTATTTCCGGGGAACATCATCGCTAACATGTTTAAGTTCCAGACCGCTGAGCTCTTCGAGATCAAGGCAGCTGAAGAGCGTGAAGTTCCAAAGGTCGACCTCTCGTTGAAGAAGTAGCATGGACGTTACAAAGTTTCCGAACATTTATGAGCAGCAGAAACGCAACCGCCGCCAGACCATTATCATCATGGCGGCGTTTGTGCTTTTCTTTGGGTTTCTCGGTTACGGGTTCGACCTATTTTTCCTAGGTATCGATCCGTCCGGATTAGTTTACGAAGACGCCGTTGGCTTCCCGCTTGGAACTTTCATTGCGCTCATCGTTGGAGCTTTGTTTGCATCGTGGGGGTTACAGAGTGGGGCAACCGCTGTCTTGAATTCCTCGCAGGCGTATCCGGTACCTGAGAATGACCCAAAGTTCCGAACCCTGATCAACGTTGTCGATGAAATGACGATTGCCTCGGGGCTGCCCAGACCGAAGATTTATGTCGTCCCTGACCCAGACCCCAATGCATTTGCGACAGGGAAGGATCCCGAGCATTCGTACATCGCAGTCACCGAGGGACTACTTGAGAAGCTCAATCGTGAAGAGCTGCAGGCCGTAATCGCGCACGAGATGAGTCACGTGAAGAACTATGACATCCGCACAATGACGGTTGTGGCCGCTCTTGTTGGTGCGATCTTTCTCCTTTCCGATGGTGCTCGCCGAGTGATGTGGTTTGGCGGAGGGAGGGGAGGCAGACGCAGTTCAAGAGGTGGTGGACCGGTTGTCGCCATTCTTCTTGTTGTTTGGCTCATCGCGATGATCCTGGCGCCGATCATCAGTCAATTGTTGGCGATGGCAGTCTCTCGTCGGCGTGAGTATCTCGCTGATGCATCGGGCGCAGAGCTTACGCGGAACCCTCTTGCACTCGCGAGAGCATTGGAGAAAATCGAGTCAGTTGTCGATCCAACGCGGGCCGTCAAGCGAGGCTCAGCTCACCTCTGCATCGTTGATCCGCTCGGACGAAAAGCGAATCTCAAAGAAGGCGCAATCGCTGACATCTTTGCAACTCATCCTCCTATTTCCAAACGCATCGCGCTCCTTAGGGGAATGGCTTATTCCTTTCAGCCTTAGCTGATACCGCAACTTTTTTCAAAAACATAATTCCCTATCTGCCTTATGGAATTTCTTGACTTCCTCGTGTCCAACGACGCTTTCGATAATCCCGATGAACTTCGCCGCCGTGCAAACCGCGATGGTTACCTGTTCTTCCGTGGATTGCTTGAGAATAGTGCTTTCTTAAACGTCCGTCGGCAGATACTCGAGCTGTGCAAGGATGCAGGCTGGCTCGCTGATGGCTCAGCGTTGATGGACGGGATTGCGGCACCTGGCGTGAAGTGGGTTGAGCCTCAACCAGAATTCATGAAAGTATATTATGAGATCATGAAACTTGAGGACTTCCATGCCCTCGCTCACACCCCTGTTCTGCTTGACGTCTATCAGAAACTTTTCGGCGAAGAGGCGCTGGTGCACGCACGGAACATTGCGCGGATCATCTTCCCGACGAACACAAAATTCACTACTCCTGCCCATCAGGACTGGATTCACATCCAGGGGACGACCGAGACTTACACTGCATGGATTCCTCTCAGCGACTGTCCGCGTGAGCTTGGCGGCCTGGCAATTCTCGTTGGTTCTCACAAAGAAGGCCTGCTCACACATCAGGACGCGTATGGGGCGGGGGGAGCCGGGATCGATACGGAGAAACTGCCATACAAGTGGGCCGGTTCAGAGTTCAAGCTTGGCGACTTTGTCACCTTCCACAGTATGGTAGTCCATAAGGGACTCCATAACATCTCACCAGATCGGTTGCGCCTATCTGTAGATTTCCGCTACCAGGGTGTCTCCCAGCCAGTTGTGGAGGGCTCGTTGAAGCCTCATTATGGCACACAGACGTGGGAAGAGATATACCAGGGATGGAGAACCGCTGAGTTTCAGTATTACTGGAAAAAGTATAACCTTAACCTCGTTCCCTTCGATGAGAGTTTTTTCCCTCCTCGAGAGAAAGTAAATCAGTGAACAGCCTTGTTGCTTTGGAGAAATAACCATCCCTCCGAGTTGCACTAGTCGGCAGGCAGGCTTTCGATATTGGCAAAGCTACCCTTCGCGTACCCCTCACAGATTTTCCTCTCCTTGGCTTTTCTGTGGAATCTTCTTTCAAGAATGGTTAGATTAGTTCTGTTGTCATTCTGTGCATTAACAAGTCTCGGTTTCTGCACCATCTCTTTCCACAATCGAGTTTTTGTAGTGACCATGACCTCATACGAACGCGTACTTGCTGTCTTACATGAGCAGGAGCCCGACCGAGTTCCTATCTTTGAACTCCTCATCGACCCGACTGTGATCAAAGCCATACTTCCCGAGGCTGAATATCCAGATTTTGTTGAAGCAATGGATATTGACATCGTCATTACAAACACCCCATCAAAGCTCTATGAGGAGAAAGTCCTTGATCCGGGACAGCGGATCGTCGTAAACGAATGGGGAATTGTGCGCCAATACGGTGCTCAAATTGTTTCAATGCCCCTCGATGGCCCGATCAAGAGAGTGGAAGACCTCGATACATACAAGCCGCCTGATCCGTATGCAGAGCGAAGGTACACGGAACTTCGAAGACTCCTTGCCCGCTTCAAAGGAAAGAAGTTTGTTGGAATGCATCTTCATGATGGCTTCAACTATCCATGTTATCTTCGGGGAATGCAGCAGTTGATGATTGATCTCTTTGAGAGCCCTGAGTTTGTCCGCAAGCTCGTTCGCATCTCCGTTGATCATAACATTGCCATCGCGGAGCGGGCCATCGAGCTTGGTGCAGATTTCATTCTTCTTGGTGATGACTATGGCTCAATCGAGGCTCCGCTGATTTCTCCAAAACACTTTCGAGAGTTCTTCCTTCCAGCAATTCGAGAGATCGTCGATGCTGTCCACGCCAAGGGAGCTTTCTGCATCAAGCACTGCTGTGGAAACATCAACCTCATCCTCGACGACATGGTCGGCTCGGGCATCGATGCTTTGCATCCCTTTGACGCAACAGCGGGAATGGACATTGTCGCTGTAAAGCAGCGGTATCCTCATCTCGCAGTTATGGGTGGCGTCGATTGCGGCGCAGTATTAACCGACTACCCAGTCTCCGATGTCATCAACGAAGTGAAGCGTCTACTTCGCGCAGCTTCGCCCGGTGGTCGCTTCATCATCTCGTCCACGAATACAATCCATCACAGCGTCAGACCCGAGAACTATCTTGCCATGCTGTCGACCGTGAAGGATTTCGGTCGTTACCCGG
>CAYHSB010000095.1:0-6881 GCA_964359185.1 uncultured Chitinophagales bacterium | reverse complement strand
TGAGCAAAACAAGATTTCTTCCATTCTTGCTCCTATCAGTTTTGAGCGCCCCCCTTGTTCAAGCTGATTCTATCCGGTCGCTACAGGTGGATACATCAGTTGGCGTAGGAGTTAGGGGGTACATAACAGTTACAGGAGTGACTGTCGAATTGGAAAAGATCCGTCCCCTGTTTTCTCTGGAGATCAATGATAGAGTCTATAACTCCCAGCCAGGATCGGTGACCAAAGATCAAAACGGGATGAGGATCCAGTTTCCTCATAACATCAGTGCCAAGTTGATCGTCGAGCAGGGCTTCTCACCGGGGTGGAAGGCGAAGTTGGTTTTCGAGAATCATTCTGCGAGGGATACAGTAAAGATCGCTAACGTCGTCCCGTTTGGACAGTCGAATGATCACACTTACATCGCGTCTTCTCCACCCTGGAACCTTGCAAGCTCGAAGCTTTATCGTCCGGGAGTGGGGCCTCTTGGCGTTGTGCTGCCAGATAATGCATGGGAGATGGGCTACGGAGATCTGCAGGGGGATGCGAAGAACTCTCTCTGCGCCATTGCGCGCCGAGTTGGTTCAAAGAACGCTGAGAAGCGGCGGTTTCGAACGATGCTCTTTCCAGGTGGCAGCGTGGAATATGTGATGTACGCAGATTTGTACCCTGGCGAGTGGCAGAACGGTCTGCGCCTCATGTTCCAGGAACGGTATCTTTATGATCTTGAGAAATTCGACAATACACTGTTTGAACGTGATGACTTGAAATGGATTCGTCACAGTTATCTCCTTACGATTCAGTTCGCATGGGATCAGAAATATTATGATGGATTGAAGGGAGAATATGCTTACGACAAGTTTCTCACGGAACAGGACAAAGTGCTTGGAGGTTACGAGGCATTTATGATCTGGCCTACCTGGCCACGCCTTGGTCTCGACCAGCGCAACCAGTGGGATATGTATCGCGATTTGCCGGGCGGACTTGCAGAGCTGCGCCGACAGACGGAGGTCGCTCATAAACGTGGAACCAAGTACTTCATCTCCTACAATCCTTGGGACGAGAGCAGCCGCCACGAGGATCACATTAAAGGAATGGAGACTCTCTTACGCACCATAGACGCCGATGGTGTTGTTCTCGACACGTGGGGAGAATCAAGCAAGGAGTTTCAAGCTGCATCAGATCGAGTGAAACCGGGCATCATCCTCTACAGCGAGGGGATGGCAGTCCCCAAGGACATGCCTGGCATCGTCGCAGGCAGAGTGCACGATGCGATCTATATGCCTCCACCGTTAAACCTCAACAAGCTCATCAGGCCAGAGTCTGCAATCTTCCGCGTGGTCCAACTCGCAGAAGGACGGATTCACCGAGAAACGGCGGTCTCGTTTTTCAACGGGTACGGAGTTGAGATGAACATTATGCGTCCGGGCAGACCAGACTGGGTAGACGAAGAGTTTCGTTACCTTGGCCGCACGACGAAGATCTTACGTGAGAATTCATCGGCTTTTCTGAGCCGCGACTGGCTTCCGATTCTGCCAACGCTAACTGACAGCATATGGGTGAACAGGTGGCCAACTCCATCGAAGACACTGTACACGGTTTACAGTCTGAAACCTGAGGGATATAGCGGCCCACTGCTCGAAGCGCCCGCTCTTAAAGATTCTCACTATATTAGTCTCTGGCATCACGAGGAGATTGATACAGTGAACATCAATGGGAAGCCGTTCATTCCAGTCGCCGTGGATGGGTTCAGTCGATCGTGGCTAGGAACCCGCAGGGAAGGAAACATTGACTGCATAGCTCTGTTTCCCAAATTACTGAATGTAGACCTAGATCAGGATTCACTTCATTATTCGGCAACGACAGGAAAGAAGGTCGTTGTATGGGCTGGCATGCCGTCGTACGATTGCAGATCTGTGGAATTCCCAATCGGTACTCGGACGATTTCCTTAAGAGAACATCTCGGAAAACACGAAGAGAAATTTGTCATTCAGCTCTTTGATGGCCGCGACCTTCTCGATGAACGTGTTGTGAATGTCCCTCTTGCAACGCCCCGACTTATTTCTCATGTCGACCGAACGAAGTCGGTTTCGAAAGTTCCCGAAGGCATGGTCGAAATCCCAGCAGGGACTTTCGTATTTCGCACGACAAGAAGTTTCTTGAGCCCAAATGAAATTATTCCGTACCCAAACTACACAGTAAGCCGATCTGTCAGCGTGATAAAGTTCTACATGGATCAATATCCCGTGACAAACGAACAATTCACAGCGTTTCTTGTGGCTACTCGATACAGACCGAAAGACACGACCAATTTTCTCAAGCAGTGGCCGAAAGGCAATCCACCTAAGGGGATGGAGAAGCATCCTGTCGTCTATGTTAGCCTTGAGGATGCAAAAGCGTATGCACGCTGGGCGGGGAAGCGACTCCCGACCGAAATTGAGTGGCAGTATTCGGCTCAAGGGACAGACGGTCGGAAATATCCGTGGGGCAACGAATTCGACTCGACAAAATGCAACAACAGTCTGGGCAAGACAACAGCGGTGGATGCCTTCCCGCAGGGCAAGAGTCCATTCGGCGTTATGGACCTGGTCGGAAACGTGTGGCAGCTTACGAATGACGTCTACGACAATGGAAGCTATTATTTTGGAATCATCCGCGGCGGAAGCTACTACAATCCAACCTCGAGTTGGTGGTATATCAAAGGGGGACCACAACCCGTTGACAATCCTCAGATACTGCTGATGGTTTCACCGGGGTTTGATCGAAGTGCAACGGTGGGATTCCGTTGTGTGAAGGATGCGGAGTAAAGCGACCACTAAGCTAGGAGGCTGACCCGAGTCTTTTCATTCACCTGACCAATCATGAATCCACTCTAACAAGGAGCCCTCTGTTTGACCCTTCATCCTGTTGATCTTACGATCATTGCGGCATACTTGGTTCTCAATGCCCTCATCGGCTTCTATGTGAGAAAGAAAGCAACAAAGGCAGTTGGATCGTACTTTCTCGCCGACCGAAACGTTGGCGCGGCGAGTTTCACTGCGATGCTCGGCAAAGGAAAGATTCTCTTTCACTCGATTCCCGGGGTTGTTTCCGGATTGAATGGAGAATCGAATGGAATACATCCTCTGATGCTCAAGAGGCTGATTGCAAACTCGCTGAGATATCTGCATCCGTAATAATGAAAGGTGCGCAACAATGACCAGCCGCGAACGCATACATACTATCATCAGCGGTGAACCAACTGACCGCTGCGGCTTCTGGCTCGGTAATCCTCATGAAGATACGCTGCCGATCTATCATGCGTACTTTGGGACCTCTACTCTGCGCGAACTGGAGCAGAAGCTGGGTGACGACTTCCGCTGGGTTACACCCCTCTACATCAAATCAACGTATCAGCATCCTGAAGGGAAGGGACTCTTCGATCTCTGGCGCTCCAAGAAGTCGCTTGGAGAGGCTGGACCGCTTGCCGATTGCGAAAGCGTTGAAGAGGTGGATGCATATGACTGGCCTAAACTTGAGTACCTGAACCTTACCGAGTGCATCGAAGCTCTTAAGAATGCCGGTGCCTATTACCGGGCTGGCGGTTTCTGGACACCATTCTTCCATGATGTCATGGATATCTTTGGCATGGAAAGCTACATGACCAAGATGTACACCCATCCGGAAGTGGTTCACGCCGTAACCGACCATGTCTGCCAATTCTACTACGAGGCAAACGAACGTCTTTATGAAAAGGCAGGCAAGCTGATTGACGGATTCTTCTTTGGCAATGATTTCGGCACGCAGCGTGATCTCATCCTCGCACCCGAATTGTTTGACGAGTTTGTTCTCCCATGGTTCCGCAGATTCACTGAGCAGGCTCATCGCCACGGCTATCAGGTGATTCTGCATTCGTGCGGATCCATCTACAGGGTGATCAACCGGCTCATCGATGCTGGTGTGGACTGTCTGCACCCGCTGCAAGCAAAGGCATACAACATGGACGCAGAAACACTGGCTCGCGACTTCAAAGGGAGAATTGCTTTTCTAGGCGGAATTGACACGCAAGCCTTGCTTGTGAATGCTACCCCGGAGGAAGTAAAGGAAGAAGTCCGGAGGGTGAAGAAGTTGTTAGGGCCGCGGTTGATCGTCAGCCCGAGTCACGAGGCGCTGCTGCCCAACGTGCCGCCGGAGAATGTGCAGGCCATGGCAGAGGCTGCGCTTGAAGGATAGAGAATAACGACTCTACTCCTACCGCGATCGACTTGGTGAGTTAACTGGTGCGACCCATAAGATTTCTTAGGGAAAGGGCTTGCTCTTGCTGTAAGTTGCAACTGCGAGGTGATCGTTGCTGGGTGATGAAATGCGTGGTGGTGAGAGCCCGCCAATCACGAAGTGATGCCTTTCCAAGGGAACCCTTTGGGTCGGCAACAGATGTCAGACAGGCTGGTCGGGATTTTTATTGCTGCCGGATGAGGTCGAGTGGAAGATCTTCTAATGAGGAGGGCTTCTAGAAGAAATTGCATCTTTGAGCAAGCAAGGACAAGTCACTCACACTCGACGCTGCGGGCCACCACTCACGAGCGGATGTGTTGGAGTTGATTGTGCACCGAAAGCGGAGGCCATGATCTCTTGCGTCGTAGTTGACCTGCTTGACGACGTACGTTCTCAAGTTAGGTACTCCTCAAATACTTTGCGGAAATGATGGCCATAGATCGAGAAGGTGATTGCAAGCGGGAAGACCTTCGGACGCCTGAGCAACGACCAGAAAAAGAGCTTCCAGTAATGGATTCTCTCTTTTCCAATGACACCCAGGAGCACCACGGACTTCGAGAGGGCTTTCAGATGCATCAACCGGACTCGAAAGTTTCTCGGTTGTGTTGGCCTGTACTCTTTGAGGAATTGTTTAACGCGCGCATAGTAGTGTTTGGGGGAATAGAGGGACTCGAGGGTCTGCCTGTAGCCTTTCAGGAGTGTTTCCGCGCTCATTCTTGGGATGAAGTTCATGGAAAAATCCGTGTTGTCGCCGGAAAACGTACTCAACATTCTGCCTTCCTTTAGAAGACGCTTGTGGAGCCTTGTTCCCTTCGGTGCATTCAGCAGGCCAACCATTGCGGTTACGATGCCGGTTTCCTGGACGAAGCGTGTGAGGCGATCGAAAATCGAAACCGGGTCGTGGTCGAAGCCTACAATGAAGCCTCCCTGCACTTGCATTCCAGACTGCTGAATCTTCTTGACAGATGCTGCGAGGTCGCGGCCCTTGTTGGGGATCTTTCTGCATTCGATGAGGCTTTCCTCGTTTGGCGATTCAATGCCGACAAAAACGGTATCAAATCCGGCCCGGACCATGAGGCGCATGAGCTCCTGATCGTCTGAGAGATTGATTGACACTTCCGTGTTGAGGTTAAACGGGTGGTTCCGTTTCTCCATCCACTCGATGATGGCGGGCAGGATTTCGTTCTTCAACTTCGTGCGGTTGCCGATAAAGTTGTCATCGACAAAGAAGACGGGGCCTCTCCAGCCGAATGAGTACAGGCTCTCTAACTCCGCCACGAGTTGTTGCTTCGTTTTTGTACGCGGCACGCGCCCATAGAGCACCGTAATATCGCAGAACTCACAATCATAGGGACAACCCCGCGAGTATTGAATGCTCATGGACGAATAGTGTTTGAGATTAATCAGATCCCACAGGGGGATCGGCGTGCTGTTCAAGTCCGCCCACTCATGAGAGGAGTAGAAACGCTGCTCTCGGCCTTTCTTTACATCATCCAGGAATTGCGAAAGCGTCAGCTCAGCTTCATTGAGCACGAAATGATCGACCTCTTTGAAGTCTTCGTGGTAAGCGGTGAAGAGAGGGCCTCCGACAACGATTTTTCTTCCGAGAGCTGTGCACCGGGCGATCACCTCTTTCGCCGAATTCTTCTGAACTGACATGCCCCCGAGGAAAACGTAGTCAGCCCACCTGAGGTCCTCAACCTCCAGTGCTTCAACGTTCATATCGATGAGCCTTTTTGACCATTCTGTCGGAAGCATGGCAGCGACGGTTAGCAGACCCAGAGGCGGATAGGCTGCCTTCTTTGAGATGAACTTCAATGCGTGTTTGAAACTCCAGAAGGTATCGGGATATTCAGGATTAACGAGGAGGATATTCATGGCGTGTTGAGTGTCTTCGAAGAATATACCTTATGATGATGTCTTTAGCAACAGATAGATCACTGACGCTGAAAGTTGCGGGCCACTACTCACGACCGGACGTGCTTGGGTTGGTTATGCTATTTATCTCGAAGTAAAGCACTATGAAGCTCTGAAAACGTTGAGGGTTGAAGTCCTTCAAACTCCCTCTGTGGCACTTTCACATATTTCCATGAAACTCCGGTGAGCAAGGTCGCATTCTCGCACCAACGCTCTGCCGCCTCATCCTTACGCTTCACTTCGATGTCTTCTCTGCCCTTCGTCTCGATAATCCAGTGCGTGCCCTCTTTGTTTCGGGCAATGAAGTCAGGATAATAGTTTCTGATGTTGCTGAGGCTGTCGGGGTATTCAATGGAGAAGCCGAACTGCTCAGGTAGCTTGGCGAATGCTTCAACGTCCTCTGCTCCGTCCAAGAATCGGGCGAAGGCATACTCAAGCTCGTTGTCACAGGCAACGTAGTTGAAGACACTCTTCTTTGCCTCAAAGATTTTCCGAGAGTAAGGAAACGGAGGAGTTGCTGAAAGCATTCGCTTTGGAGTGAGAAGCTCCGGGACCTTATCTTCTACAACAAGGTCTCGAAGGGCACGCTCAAACTCTTTCGTCACCACATAGCTGGCAAGATTGGTGCTCATTGCCTTGACCACCGCAGTATCTTCAAGATTGACTTCACGACCGAACGCCTTCCGTTCAAAGAACTGCCTGAGCTTTGGGACAAGGGCTGCAAACTGGGA
>CAYHSB010000094.1:0-6914 GCA_964359185.1 uncultured Chitinophagales bacterium | reverse complement strand
ATCCCGATGGGATGGCGGCACAAGATTCTGAATATCCTCAGTGATCCGAACATTGCTTACATTCTGCTCATGCTCGGTTTTTATGGTCTCCTCTTTGAGCTTTATAATCCCGGTTCGATTCTCCCTGGAATTGTCGGAGTCATCAGTATCGTCCTTGCTTTCTATTCACTACACACCCTGCCCGTCAACTATGCCGGCCTCGCTTTGATCATTTTTGCGATAATCCTCTTTGTCGCAGAACTGAAGGTCCAGAGCCACGGTTTGCTCGCTGCCGGCGGGATAATCTCTCTGCTATTGGGGTCAATAATGCTGATCGACACTGAGCCATCGTTTGAGTTTGTAAGATTGTCGTGGAGTGTGATCATTCCAACCGTTGGTCTGACGGCAGGTTTCTTCCTCTTTGCAATCGGGATGGGCATCCGGGCCCAGCGAAGGAAGCCCACGACGGGTAGAGAGGCCCTTGTCGGCGAGGTTGGCTCTGCAATTGACACACTGAATCCGACGGGACAGGTAATGGTGCACGGGGAAATTTGGAACGCCGAGTCCGAGGGCGGTAAGATCCCAAGCGGCAGACGCATCAAAGTGTTGAAAGTCGAAAATTTAATAATGAAAGTAACCAAGCTGGAAGACTAATCTCAAGAAAAGGAGTGTGAACCATGGAATTCCCCGTAATATTCAGCATACTGGTCATCTTCGCAATCATCATTCTCGCCAACGCCATCAGGATCTTGCGTGAATATGAGCGCGGAGTCATCTTTAGGCTTGGCCGCCTCATCGGAAGTAAAGGGCCAGGCCTCATTTTCCTCATACCTATTGTGGATCGGATGGTGAAGGTCAGCCTTCGTACAATCGTGCTGGATGTTCCACCGCAAGACGTGATCACAAAGGACAACGTTTCGATCAAGGTGAATGCAGTCCTTTATTTCCGCGTCATTGATCCGGAGAAAGCCATCGTTGCTGTTGAGAATTTTCTCTTTGCGACATCACAGCTTTCTCAAACCACTCTGCGCAGTATCCTTGGCCAGTCGGAGTTGGATGAGCTTCTTGCTGCGAGAGATAAGATTAACCGCGAGCTTCAAAAGATCATCGACCATCAGGCCGAACCCTGGGGCATTAAGGTCTCTAACGTGGAAGTAAAACATATCGACTTGCCAGTTGAGATGCAGCGTGCGATGGCAAAACAAGCCGAAGCAGAACGCGAGCGTCGTTCCAAGGTCATCGCGGCGGAGGGTGAGTTCCAAGCAGCACAAAGATTGTCAGACGCAGCGAAGATTCTTGCAGAACAACCGAGCGCTTTGACGCTCAGATACCTGCAAACGTTACGAGAAATTGCAACGGAAAAAAACTCAACAACGATCTTCCCCGTTCCGATTGACCTCCTCAGACCGTTTATGCAGCTCGACAAAAAGAAATAACTATGGATGAATCCGCTCCTCTACGGACATAATCCAGATACGCACCTCGTCGCTCTCCACCAGCACGGCGAAAGTGAGATCCGCGTCTACTTTCGCCGTGATGGCGCTACGGTCAGCGAAGACACAGACTTCTTCCCTTTCTTCTTCATTTCCGACAAAAGCCACCTCACAGGTTTTCCGAAAAAGCATTGGGTAAAGGAACTTCTCGGCTCCAACCACTACAGATTCCTCTGCGTTTTCACCCGATGGTCTGACATGTGGGAAGGGGTGAATTTCGCACTCCAGAAATACAATCAAGCGAACGAGCCGAAAGTGCAAAGCTATGCCGAGGCAGAATTCCTTCTTGTTCGCCCTGACCCTGTTACACAGTATTTGATGCAGACTGGGCGGACGCTCTTCAAAGAGATGAAGTTCGAAGATCTCTATCGACTTCAACTCGACATTGAAACCTATTCACGCCAGCGTTTCAGCAAAGCTGAGAGGTCAGACGATCGAATCATCGTGGTTGGACTCTCAGACTCAATGGGATGGGAACACACCATCGACGGCAGGAGAAAGTCTGAACGTGAAATGCTCCGTGAGCTCGTGGACGTGATCAACGAGAAAGATCCCGATGTTATCGAAGGACACAATATTTTCAACTTTGATTTGCCGTACATCATGCAGCGCTGTTTATTGAACGGAGTCGATTTCGCCATCGGTCGGGATGGCTCTCCCCCACGCAGCTCCTCCACGTCTCTGGACCGCGAGACCGAGTTCGTCACCTACGAGCTAAATGGCCGGCATATCATCGATACATGGCTCTTGGTACAGTCCTACGACATCGGCAAACGAGACATGGAAAGTTACGGCTTAAAGTATGTGGCTCGGTATTTCGGTTTCTCGTCCCCTGATCGCGTTTACATCAGCGGCGACAAGATCTCATGGTACTGGGACAACGATTCGGAGATCCTCATCCGATACGCGCTCGACGATGTGAGAGAAACGAGGATGCTTAGTCAGCATCTTTCAGCGACGGCATTCCACCTCGCACAAATGGGTCCACTGAATTACGGGACGACGGCGCGCCTTGGAACAGCCGCGAAAATCGAGGCACTACTTCTGCGCGAATACCTCGGACAAAAACACTCGGTTCCAAAGCCCACGCAGGGTGTTCAGACGACTGGAGGTTACACCGACCTTTTCTACACTGGGGTTCTAGGACCAGTCGTCCACGTCGACGTTGAGTCATTGTATCCGTCCATCATGATCAACGAGGGAATTTGTCCAAAGAGCGACCCGTTAAGAATCTTCAATTCGCTCTTAAAGGAGTTGACGAAGTTGCGCATAGATCTCAAACGCAAGATGTCGAAGGCCAGTGACCCAGGCGATCGATCAAAACTCGATGTGATGCAGTCGAGTCTAAAGATTCTCATCAATTCGTTCTACGGGTACCTGGGCTTTAGCCGTGCCCTTTTCAATGACTATGAGCAAGCCGACCGCGTCACGAAAAGCGGCCAGGAGCTTCTCCGGAATATCATCGGCGAGATTTCCGCTCGTGGTGGCCAAGTCGTTGAGGTCGACACGGATGGTGTCTACTTTGTTCCTCCATCGAACGTCAGAGGCGAGGAAGCGGAAACACGGTTTGTAGAGGAGCTTTCACACGCAATGCCGAAGGGGATAAACCTTGTTCTCGGCGGTCGGTACAAGAAGTTCCTGAGTTATAAAAAGAAGAACTATGCACTCCTCGGATATGACGACAAGGTGGAGATCAAAGGCTCAGCTCTCATCTCACGCAGTATGGAACGCTTTGCTCGAGATTACCTTCATCACTGCATCGATTGTCTCCTGACCAACAATTTCGAGGGGCTTCATCGGCTGTATATAAATCTTCGCAAAGATTTTCTAGAACACAACCTCGGCGTTCGTGATTTTGCGAAGACAGAGACTCTGAGAGATTCTCTCGATGAGTATATCCGTGAGGTAAACGCAGGAAAGCGGAACCGGACTGCAAGCTACGAATTAGCACTACGCTCAAGGAAACCCTTCAGACCCGGCGATCGAATCTCATATTACTTTACCGGCTCAGAGGCGAACATTAAGGGATTTGAGAATAGCAAACTCATCGAGGAGTGGATCCCAAATGCCCCCGACGAAAACGTAGCCTACTACCTGAAGCGCGTGGATGAGCACACAAAGAAGTTCGAGACCTTCTTCACCCAGACCGACTTCAAGAAGATCTTTTCTATGGATGGACTTTTTGAATTCTCTCCAGAAAACATTCAAATCGTCACACAGGAGGTGAAGAAGGTGGAAGAGGAACCTGAAGAGGAGTCCTTAACAGTTGAACCGAAAATATGGCTCGCCGAAGAGAGCTGATGCGGAAGGAATTCTATTGCGGTAGCTGTGCGGGCTCCTTCGTCTTCTCAATCTGAGCTAATTTCTCCCCGAATCTCTCAAGCCGCTTTTCCGCGCTTTCGAAATTCATCCGCGCGTTGTTCAGGTGTTTGCCGACCAGGTCAAAATTCTCGTAGAACTTTTCAAAATCTCCACGGAGGCGAGAGAGATTTTCGATAATCTCCTTGGCGCTCCTCTCGACTTCCATCCCTTTCAAGCCGAGAAGTATAGCCTGGAGATAAGCATAGAAGGAATTTGGGGAGACTGGAATTACATGCTTCGTGAGTGCGTAGGTTGAGATGCTTTTCTCCTCACCGAATTCCTCGTCCTTGATAATGGTCTCATAGTAAACGTTTTCCGCAGGGATATACATCAACGCAAAATCAAATGTTCCTTCGTCTGGGAGAATGTATTTAGCAGCAATCGTATCAATGTGTTTCTTGACATCGTTCACGAATTGCTTTCGTGCTACCTTCTTTGCATCGTCCCCTTGGGCGTTCAAGAACCGACGAAGGCTCTCAAGTGGGAACTTTGAGTCGACGCACAGGATGTTGTGAGTTGGGAAGTGTATTGCTGCATCTACTATACTACCGTTCTTGAATTGATGCTGAAGTGTGAAGTATTGCGGTGGGAATATCTGGCTTAGAAGGTCTCCGAGAAAGAGCTCACCGAGAACACCCCGGAGTTTTGGCGCTTGCAGAATTGATTGAAGCGAGGAGATATCCTTTCCTACCTCATAAATCTTCTTGTTGCTCTCTTCAAGTTCGCCAAGCTTCTTCGCAATATCGATCACGGTGTTTTTTGTTTCAGTCAAGCCACCCGTGACGCTTGTGTTTACGCGCCCGAGCTGCTCATTGATCGTTCGGATGTTTTCACTAAGAACCTTATTGGTCTCGCTTAAGGTCATCCCAACATTAGTCCGCACTCGTTCGAGTTGCTCGTTCATCGATTGCGTGTTGCTGGTCAGTGTCTGAAGCATTTGCTTCTGCAGTTCGAGCACCTGAGTTTGCAGCATGCTCATCATATTCGTTGACTCGTCTACTCCGGTTCTTCGTCTTTGCAGCAGGACAAAGAGGAGCCCAGCCACAGCGAGAACAATGAGAAGTAGTGCGATGAGGAGAAAGCTGTTATCCATTGATCTTCAGTCTTTGAACCCCATCCTTAGATTCGATGCTCGGCCACCCATTGGGTGAGGTAAGAAACGATTTCCTTTGATGATGTACCTGGAGTGAAAAGTTGTCCGACCCCCATTGCTTTCAACTTCTCGATATCCTTTTCTGGAACAATACCCCCGCCGAAGAGGAGAACGTCGTGCATGTTCTTCCCCCGCATAAGCTGGAGAATCTTGGGAAAAATTGTCATGTGTGCGCCGCTGAGAATGCTCACACCAACCGCATCGACATCTTCCTGTAGTGCCGCGTCGACAATCATCTCCGGGGTTTTTCGAAGTCCGGTGTAGATAACTTCCATGCCGGCGTCGCGCAACGCTGCCGCCACGACTTTGGCGCCTCTGTCGTGGCCGTCGAGGCCAGCCTTTGCAATCAGAACTCTGATTTTCCTATTCATCGTTTTATGCTTCTCTGAAATTTTCGCCAAGTGACATAGAACTTTGCCAGAGGAAAACCGACCACGTTGTAGTAGCATCCGTCTATACGCTCGACGAAGACAGCTCCAAAATCGTCCTGAATCCCGTAGGCACCTGCTTTGTCGAAGCACGAGCCTGATTTTACGTACGCGTCTATTTCCGCTGGAGACAACTCTCGAAACTTTACCCGTGTTACCTCATAGTCTGAAACCCACGTCCGTGAAGGCATGTGAACAAGTGTGAATCCAGTGTACACGCAATGTTCATTGCCGCTGAGTTTGTGCAGCATGTCCTTTGCCTCCAGCTCGTTGCGAGGTTTCCCGAGCTGTTTCCCATCAAACACAACGAGCGTATCAGCGCCAACGATAATTCCCTCCGCAACTTTCCCAGCAACCTCTCTCGCCTTCTGCTGCGATAGACTCACCGCAAGTTTAATCGGCGATTTGTATCCATTGACATACTCATCAACAGAACTCGGAATAACCTCGAAGTCCAGTCCCAATTGCCGCAACAACGCTGCACGCCGGGGCGAACCTGATGCGAGAATCAATCGAGAGCCGTTCATCATGCTACGTTAACCCAACATCCTGGGTGTTCAAAAAAAAAGCGACATCCCGATACATCGGGATATCGCTTTCCCATTACGAAATCCTTATCGAGTCAGAGGTGGATAGCGCCACTCCTCATCATCAGTCATCGGAACATAGCTTTGATGCTGCCCCACGTCCGCTTCACGCCAGACACGCCGTGCGTGACCGTTAGCTCTATCGAGTAATCAGGTGGCCCGGCAGTATTGACAATTGCGAGGCGATACTTGTAAATCGTATCAGTAATCTTGTAGGCGGATTTGTCGATGTACTGGTAGGACGAGTTGGTACCCGTAGGATTGACACTTCCGATCGTCACGTAGTCTCCCTGCAGACCAGCTTTTCTCTGCACTTCAAACCGTACGATATCTTTCTCTTCACCGGTCCTCCATTCTAGCACCACATCGCCGTTGGTACTGCGCGCCGTGAAGCTATTCAGGATGGCGCCGGCCAGGGCGTAGCCAACCCACAGAGTAACGATGAGGGCGAGTATGACGGGGAGAGTTCTGCGCATATTCTTCTAGACTGCTGCAAATATATATCTCGCCAACGTAAAAGTCAAGCGGTTTTCTTAAGATTATCTTAAATGAGAATGGTTAACTCTTTGAAGCCCCTTGGACCGTCGAGGTAACCCTGGATTCCTAGCAGCGTAGCCCAGCAGTAAACTGAACGAGGCATGTACCAGTCGGGGCAATCAAGTGAATCAAGTGAAACCCTAACAATCGTGGTTGGTTGTGCGGAAGGCGGGACTTGAACCCGCATGCCCTTCCGGGCGCCACCCCCTCAAGATGGTGTGTCTGCCAGTTTCACCACTTCCGCAGGGTCAATTCAAAGTTAAAAGTTCAAAAATCGGAATGCCAAATCGAATTCCTTTTTCACTTTGAACTTTTAAGTGAATTGTGAGCCTGGGTGGGATCGAACCACCGACCCTCTGCTTAAAAGGCAGATGCT
>CAYHSB010000093.1:0-6924 GCA_964359185.1 uncultured Chitinophagales bacterium | reverse complement strand
ATGATTGTTCCTATTCGAGCCCATCGTACGGACTTGAACTTGTCCGCACTCGCAAGGGGCAGATCTTGATTCCATGACCAGTAGATCATAAGCGCCTGTCCGACGATGTTTTCCTCAGGCAAGAATCCCCAGAACCTGCTATCGAGGCTATTGTCGCGGTTGTCCCCCATCATGAAAAGATAGTTGCGCTCGACTGTGTAGCTCGTCGTCACTTTTCCATCGATGAGTATTTCGTTCCCTCGGCTCGTCACCCCATGTCCCTCGCGCTCGATGAATACTCTCCACCCATCAAGAGTCTCGGCGGTCAACCGAATCACATCGCCCTCCTTTGGCACGCGGATGGGTCCATAATTATCTTCGTTGAATGAAGACCCCTTGGGAAAAACCCTGGGGTTAGGAACCCCCCTCGGCCCAGAGTTGATCGCCTCAAGCCGCAGGTGTTCGGGGTTTGCGCTCTGCCAACCATTGATATGAACCACTTTGCTCGAAATTAGAACAGTGTCTCCACCCAACGCAATGCAACGCTTGATGTAGCTGAGGACCTCAGTCGGTTTGACTTCGTCTCTGTCGCCCGGGTATTCGAACACGATCACGTCACCATGCCGAGGACCTCTGAATGGCGGAAGATGGAAGTTGGGGATTCTTATGTCTGTGAACGGGATGTATCTCGGACTCTTGATGCCGTAGATGAATTTGTTGACAAACAGGAAATCACCTTCTAAGAGGGTGTTCGCCATCGAGCCAGAAGGGATACGAAAAGCCTCAACCACAAAAGTCTTAAGCAACAGAGCCGCACCAACCACCAACAGGATGGTCTCGACAGACTCCCGGAATTTGCTTTTAGTCTTAACTCCTATTGTCTCTGCCATGTCCGTCGTGCCACTTCCTTCCCACTCGAGTTCCCAAGGTCGACACTCGCCACTCTATGAAATATCACCTTCACTCGATCAGTCTCCCAATCCGATTCCACCTGATAGACGCCACCTTCTCAAATATCCGATAGATTGGCGTATCTGGGTTCCAGGACCAATAGACAATAAGTGGTGTTCCCACGAGACTCGTTCTCGGGACAAACCCCCAGTATCGACTGTCGAGGCTGTCGTCCCTGTTATCTCCCATTCCAAACAAATAGTTTCTCTCCACAGTGTACTCAGTTTCCGGTTTGCCATCGACGTGAATGGCATTGCCGTCAACGCTCACGTCATGACCTTCGCGCTCGATGAACGTGCGCCACGCCCTGATATTGTCTCTGGCCAGGGTGATCACGTCACCTTTTTTTGGAACACGAATCGGCCCGAAGTTGTCCGCATTGAAGGGCGCGCCGACTGGAAAAATATCCGGGTCTGGTCTATCAGCTGAAAGAGGAACAGGACGAAGGAATTTAATTGATTTGGGGAGAGGAGCTCTTACGCCATTCACATAGAGCACCTTGTTGATAACCTGAACAGTGTCGCCAGCGAGCGCCACACAGCGTTTCAGATAATATGTAAATTCCTTAGCCTGTCGTTCGTCACGGAGGCCGGGGAACTCAAAGACGATGACATCGCCACGACGCACATCGCGAAAACCCGGAACACGGAGGTGTGGGAGATGAATTCCGGTGTATGGGATCACCTCCAGCGTTCGTCCGCCAAGCATGAACTTGTTGACCAGAAGGAAATCCCCCGTCATGACAGTGTTCTCCATTGATCCTGTGGGCACCTCAAAGGATGCCAGGACGAAGCTATTGAAGAGAAAGACGATGAGCAGAAGGAGCCCGAACTCCTTCACACCCCTTAGGAATTTGCCCTTTGGTGCGTTCGTTTTCACTTACTCCTCCATTGCTAGAACGGCAAGAAATGCCTCTTGTGGTACTTCAACTCTTCCTACTTGTTTCATTCTCTTCTTTCCCTCTTTTTGACGCTCAAGGAGTTTCCGCTTCCGTGTGATGTCACCGCCGTAGCATTTCGCGAGGACGTTCTTTCGCATGGCGGAAATCGTATCGCGTGCGATCACCTTGCTTCCGATCGCCGCCTGAATCACAACTTCAAACATCTGTCTCGGGATGAGCTTTCTTAATCTGCCGCAGAGCCTCTTTCCCCAATCGTGTGCCTTAGCTCGATGGACAATCGTCGAGAGGGCGTCGACGGGCTCACCATTGAGAAGAATCTCAAGCTTTACGAGCTGGGATTCGCGATACTCGAGGAACTCATAATCGAATGATGCATAGCCGCGGGAGAGTGATTTCAGTTTGTCGTAGAAGTCAAAAATGATCTCCGAGAGCGGTAGTTCATAACGAATGAGCGCCCGAGTCGGATCAAGATATTCTGTCGTGTTATAGACCCCGCGCCGTTCAGTGCAGAGCTTCATGATGCTACCGATAAACTCCGACGGTGTAATGATCTGCGACTCGACGAACGGCTCCTCAACCTTCTCGATTTCACCGATGGGCGGCATCAACGCTGGGTTATCGACAGCGACAACCTCACGATCTCTCTTCGTGACTCGGTACTCGACGTTCGGAACGGTCGTAATGAGACTCTGATTGTACTCGCGCTCAAGTCTCTCCTGGACAATCTCCATGTGGAGAAGCCCAAGAAATCCGCAACGGAATCCAAACCCCAGTGCGGAGGATGTTTCAGGTTCGAACAGTAATGATGAATCGTTCAACCGCAGCTTCTCGAGCGAATCACGAAGCACCTCGAACTCCTCGCTGTTCGATGGATAGAGGCCCGCAAAAACCATTGGCTTCACGAGCTTGTAACCAGGCAGCGGTTCTTTCGCGGGGTTACTGGCTGTCGTCACGGTATCTCCAACCTTCGTATCGTGCACGTCCTTTGCGCCCGGGATCAAATACCCGACATCACCCGCAGAGAGCTTTCCGGTTCTGACTCGCTCGAGCTCTAGTATTCCCACTTCTTCTGCCTCGAAAATTTTCCCGTTCGAAAAAAACATAACGCGCGACTTCTCTTCAAGAGTTCCTTCGAAAACTCTCAGGTAGACAATCGATCCGCGGTACGGGTCGAAGACGGAATCGAAGGTGAGTGCCCGCAGTGGTGCTGCAGGATCGCCGCTTGGAGGAGGGATTCGCTGAACGATCGCCTCCAGTATCGCATCAATGCCGATGCTTGCTTTGGCACTCGCGAGAAGGATTTCATCCTCTTTGCATCCCAGCAAGTTGATGGTTTCAGCCTTCACTGTATCGATCATCGCGCTCGGCAAATCGATTTTGTTAATGACCGGGATGATGTCGAGGCCAGCCTCAATTGCCATATAGGCGTTGCTTACTGTCTGTGCTTCAACTCCTTGCGAGGCGTCGACGACGAGGACCGCACCTTCACAAGCAGCGAGGGAGCGAGAGACTTCGTACGTGAAGTCAACGTGGCCTGGCGTATCGATAAGATTAAGGATGTATTCGTTCTTGTCCTTCGCCTTATAATGCATCTGGATAGCGTGGGACTTGATGGTAATCCCTCTCTCGCGCTCGAGAGGCATGTCGTCAAGCACCTGCTCAACCATCTGACGCTCAGGGATTGTGCCTGTGATCTCGAGGAAGCGATCTGCGAGGGTCGATTTGCCGTGATCGATATGGGCGATGATGCAGAAGTTTCGGATGTTTATCATTCAGGTGGTACTAACTAGAATGGCTCGTTTGCCGCATCGTTCGAGTCAGTGGTTCTCTCTGGAGGTGCCTCGATGATTGATCGCGCGGCCTCAGAGTCTTCATATCGGACGAGAACTCTGAAGGTTCGACTCCCTCCAGCTTGCTCGAGATATGAAGGCGCTTCGATTCCCCATGCCACATCTTTCAAGGACGCTTTGACGCCGTAAGCTTCCAACAGACCTCTAATTACTAAAGCCCTTTCGAAAGACCCACTGTAAACTACAACCAGCGCTTCTTCCTCATCCATCGGGCGTTTGTCTTAGAGCCTGGCTTATGTTTGCTGAAACAGGTTGATTAGCAATACTCTGTCTACAAAAGAAAAGCTCGTCCCGTTTCCTCAGCCGGGATGAGCACCCAAAAGATACGAGAAAGCGGGTTGAATTGCAAGGATTGAAAGCCGAGACCCTGAAGCAAGGGCTCGGAAGAAGCGATGTCAGTCGACGTCGATGACTCGGAGGCCAAACAGATGCAATTGTTTCATCTACTACGCCATCTCCAGTTTCCAATCTCAGCTGGGTCAACGCCCTCAGCGCGGATGAACTCGCGGTGCTCACGGAGCTTGCGTTCATACTTCCGAACTATTTCCTCAGCCTTGCCCGCTACCTTTGAGTTGCGGGCAGCCATCTTCTCGGCTGCCTGAATCACCACATGGTAACGGCTCGTCCGATTTCTCACCTGCATATCGAAGGGTGTTGTTGTAGTACCCTCTTCACGGTAGCCGTTTACATCAAAACGTTCGTTCTGTGGGCGCTCCCAGCAGAGTTGTTTGATGGCGGCCGTGTACCCATGAAAATTGAAGATCACAGGAGTGTTCAGTGGGAAGATCCTCTGGAACTGCCCTTCATCCAATCCATGCGGATATTTCTGCGGTATCCCCAACACCTGCAGGTCAGTGACGTTGACCAGACGGATTCGCCACCTAGGCGCTTCGTCACGAAGAATCTGGGCGGCGGCCATAATTTCAAGAGTCAGATTGTCGCCGCAACCAGCAAGCAGAATTTCAGGATCCTCGCCATCGTTTGTGCTGGCCCACCGCCAGATTGATGCACCCACACGGCAATGCTCGATCGCCTCGTCCATCTTGAGCCACTGTGGCATCGGCTGCTTCCCCGCGATCACCAAGTTAATGTAGTTCGTGGCGCGCAAGCAGTGATCAATTGTACTGAGTAGGCAATTGGCATCGGGTGGCAGATAGATTCGATACGTGTGGCCCTTCTTCGTGAGGAGGTTATTGATAAAGCCAGGCCCTTGGTGCGAGTAGCCGTTGTGATCCTGACGCCAGGCTTCGGAGGTGAGCAAGTAATTGAGCGAGGAGATTGGCTCTCGCCAGGGAACTTCAAGTGATGATTTGAGGAACTTGGCATATTGATTCATCATCCCGTCGACGATGGGCAGGAAGGCCTCATAACAAGGAAAGAGACCGTGACGCCCTGTAAGCAAATATCCCTGCAACCATCCCTGACAATTGTGCTCGCTGAGGACTTCCAGCACACGGCCATCACGAGCAATGTGCTCAGCGACTTCGGGCACCGGCCAAACGTACTGGCGATCGGTGACTTCGAGCACTGCACCAAGACGGTTGGACTCCAATTCGTCAGGACAGACGATACGAAAGTCGCGTGCCGTCTCATTCCGCTGAATCACTTCGCTGAGGTACCTGCCCAACACCCCCATTCCGCTGATACAAATGGCACCTCGCTTTTTGACCTCCACCCAATGTTCGTCAAGCGAAGGGAGATCGAGCGGACGCCGTACTTTGCCGCCGAAGCTGTGTGGGTTCATCGCCATCCGTCGGTCGTTTTTTGGACAGGCAGCCCGGATATCCTCGGCGGGGCGGCCTTCCTTGTCAAAGAGTTCATGGGGTCGATATGAGCGAAGCCACCGCTCCACAGCTTTGAGTTGTGACGGCTTCGTCTTTAGATCCTTCCCTGGGACCTGATGCGAGCGGAATGATCCCTCGATAATTTCTCCATCTATCTTCCGTGGGCCTGTCCATCCTTTCGGTGTGCAAAGGATGATCATGGGCCATCGTGGTCGCTTCGGCTGCTGTCCAGACCGAGATAATTTCTGCAGGTCTCGAATCTCATTGTACGCTGACATGAATGCAGCGTCGAGGTCCGCATGGATCCGTTCGCCGTAGTCAACAAGGTGCACGCTGTAGCCATAGCCGATGAACAACGCTTCGAGTTCTTCATTCGTCATTGTTCCGTAAACGGTCGGTGAAGCGATCTTGAATTGATTCAGATGAAGGATTGGCAATACCGCGCCGTCAGTCGCTGGGCTGAGGAATTTATTGCTGTGCCAGGCACCTGCCGTCGGCCCGGTCTCTGCTTCTCCGTCGCCAACGATGCATGCCACGATTAACTCGGGATTGTCAAGGGCAGCTCCGAATGCCGTAGCGAGGGCGTAACCGAGCTCGCCGCCTTCGTGAATCACTCCTGGCAGAGCGGGATTTAGGTGGCTTGGAAATCCCTCAGGCCACGAGAATCGCTTGACGAATTGTTCAAGCCCGGCTTTATCCTGCGTCAGATCAGGATAGAATTCAGTCAGACTTCCCTCGATGTACATGTTCGCCAGATTCGCTGCAGCTCCATGCCCGGGCCCCGTCACCAGAAGGATGCTGGCATCTGTCTCGAGGATCAGGCGGTTCAGGTGCGCGTAAATCAGATTGATCCCTGGTGAAGTACCCCAGTGACCGAGCAACCGTTCCTTAATGTGCATGGGCTTCAATGGCTCTTCGAGCAGGGGATTCGCCTTTAAGTAGATTTGGGCTGCAGCTAAGTAATTCACTGCTCTCCAATACCTTTCTACGGGCGGGCTGGGTTCGATGGGCGATCCCGCTGGCCGAGTCGGTTTGTTTTTTGCGCTTACTCTCTTTCGAGTCATAACGAATCCTCACTTGAAATATGCTTTCGTGACGTATTGATTCACCATTCTCTCAGTGTTAAAGAACGATCCATTGAGCGCAATCGCATGGCGCATGACGTCAATGAATCGATCCCGATCATGATAAAACACGGGGACAATAGATTGCTCTAACTTATCATAGAGTGATGCTGCATCTTTTGACCAGTCCTGACTTTCTTCGGCTCCTCGACCGCTTTGTCCGATGGACCATCCCGTCACTCCCTCGATATGTCCTTCGATCCACCATCCGTCTAGGACACTCAGACTTGGGACACCATTGAGAGCGGCCTTCATCCCGCTGGTTCCCGAAGCTTCGTTGGGCGGCTGTGGCGTATTGAGCCAAAGGTCGACACCGGAAGTAATCATCTTCGCCA
>CAYHSB010000092.1:0-6925 GCA_964359185.1 uncultured Chitinophagales bacterium | reverse complement strand
TTCTTAAGACTCGGAGTGAGGTAGATGTTCAAACATTTAGACGGAATAACCTGCCAAAAGTTTCAGAATCCTCTTTGGGAATTTCTATTGAGGTTCATGAAGGACCTTGGCCTTCACTTTCAGGAGGTAGTCCAGTGCAGCATCGTGCTCATTGGGGATGATGCCCTCAAGTATTGCTTCCTCGATTATCTTCTTGAGCTTGCCAACGAGGGGACCTGGTTCTAAGCCGCAGACGCGCATAATCTCGTCTCCCCGGACTGGCGGCTGGAACGCTCGCAGCCGATCCTTCTCCTCAACCTCCCTCATTTTCTGTGAAACAATGTCGTAATTCCGCATGAATCGCTGAACGAGCTGCGGATTTTTTGACGTGATATCAGCCCGGCACAGAGTCAAAAGGTCATCGATTTCCTCACCTGCGTCAAAAACCAGCCGCCGCACTGCCGAGTCAGTCACAGTCTCGTCCACGAGTGCCATGGGCCGAAGATGTAGGCGCACAAGTTTCTCAACGTACTTGAGCTGATCGAAGGGCAATCGCATTCTCTGAAAAATCCCTTTCATCATGCGCGCCCCAATCTCATCATGCCCATGAAACGTCCAACCGATCCCCTCACGAAACGCTTTCGTCCGGGGCTTCGCGATGTCATGAACCAGTGCCACAAACCGCAGCCAGAGATTGTCTGACATCTCTGCAATGTTGTCTACGACCTTCAGTGTATGAAGGAAAACATCCTTGTGATGATATTCCTCCCGCTGCTCCACCCCACCCATGTCAGCAACTTCGGGGAACACGAGTCGCATCACACCAGTATCCAGCATGAGCTTGAATCCGACAGAAGGCTGAGGCGAGCCCAGGATTTTCATGAACTCATCGGTGATTCGTTCCTGTGAAACGATGCTGAGCCGTTCCTTCCGCCGCATGATTGCACCGAACGTCTTCTTCTCAATCTCGAATCCCAATTGAGCCGCGAAGCGGATCGCACGGAGGAGTCGTAAAGGGTCGTCGTCAAAAGTTTTCTCGGGATCAAGAGGGGTTCGAATTACACCGCGCTCCAAATCCCCCCTTCCGCCAAAAGGATCGACGAGCTCGCCGCGGCGATCTGCTGTAATTGAGGCGGCAATAGCATTAATGGTAAAATCTCGCCGAGACAAATCGTCCTCGAGAGTCCCAACCTCGACCTCAGGTTTTCGAGAGTCTTTTGAATAACTCTCCTTGCGGGCTGTGACGAATTCAATCTTCTCTACACCATCCTTCGAAGAAGAACCGGTCAGATCAAGCATCGCTGTCCCAAATCTATCGTATGAGACAACATTCCCCTTGCCAAGAGATATTGCGACGCGCTTTGCAAATTCAATTCCATCAGCCAGGACAACAATATCCATGTCTTTGCTCTGCCGTCCGAGCAACTGATCCCTCACATAGCCGCCGACGACGTACGCTTTCACTCCCTCCCCCTCTGCCACGTTGCCAATTGCGCGGAGGATG
The DNA here is from genome assembly GCA_964359185.1 of uncultured Chitinophagales bacterium. Taxonomy (GTDB): domain Bacteria; phylum Bacteroidota; class Ignavibacteria; order UBA10030; family JAHEZR01; genus CAYHSB01. Next base: position 5,442 of record CAYHSB010000092.1, on the reverse strand, counting down.
GGATGGGCGATTTCTATTTGACTCCTGTCCTTCATTTTCACCTATTCAGAGACGGACCTTTTGGGCTCGAATCTTCTCCATGATGTCCTGGGCGACCTCGAGGGCACGCTTTCCTTCTTCTGCTGTGACTACAGGTTCTCCATCTCCTCGAATTGCTTTCACAAAAAGCTCGAGCTCATATTTGAGTGCATTAACTTCTTTGATCTCCGGTTGTTCATAGACGATATTTCGCTTGCGAGTGCCAGCATCAATTTGGCCGAGTAACATTGTTGCCTTTGCAATGCCGTCTGCATCGTCAACAAGACGAAAGACTTCTGCTGTCCCTTCAGAGAAATCAACCGAGATGTATGCGTTGGGTTGAAAGAGACGCATCTTCCGCATTTTCCGCTGAGAAATGCGACTTGCAGTTACGTTGGCAACGCAACCGTTCTTGAACTTGATACGGGCGTTTGCAATGTCGGCGCTGTCGGAAACAACTGCTACGCCGTTTGCCTCAATACTTTCCACGGGAGAATTCACCAGACTCAGAATAATATCAATGTCATGAATCATCAAATCAAGCACAACGGGAACATCCGACCCGCGGGGATTGAATTGCGCCAGCCTATGGGATTCGATGAACATTGGATTGAGATGGTACTTCTCCAAGGCGAGGAGGGCCGGATTAAAGCGCTCGACGTGACCCACCTGGACTTTTGCATTCTTCTGTTTCGACAGTCTCACCAATTGTTCAGCTTCATCAACTGTTTCAGTAAGGGGCTTCTCGATGAAGGTGTGCACTTTTTTCTCGAGAGCTTTCGCCGCGATCCCGAAGTGCGTGCTCGTCGGTGTTGCAATCGAGATCGCCTCGACACCCTCGAGGAGCTCATCGTAGGTCAGATAAGGCTTCACTCCGAACTCCTGAGCGACCGCCATATTCTTTTCAGCATCAATATCGTAGACTCCAATGAATTCCACGTCCTGCATTTCGCTGAGCATTTTCGCATGGAGTGAGCCAAGATGCCCCACTCCAACAACGCCGATTTTGACTCTTGGTGTCACAGACCCTCTGCTCGCATTGTGAGTTCAGCTTTCGGGGTGATGCCTGGCTTCACCTTGTACAGTGTGTAGAACTGGGTCCCTGGTTTGGCCAGACCTAGCCCATCAAACCTCCGCGTCAGTACGGGAATGAACTGTTCATCTGCGAGGCGTTCAGGAACCTCCCCCCTGTCTACCACGTACTCCGGGTAGCAGACAGGAAGAAAAAGATGCCTCGTCATCAGCTCGTCATATGTCAAACCTTGCCGCCGCAGACGTTTCATCTCAGGCGTGATGAGGCCTGCAATGTCACAGATCTTTCGATCAGACCGGTAGCCTATAACACCGACGTCTGGAGCTACGACAACGGTTCCATCTGGGGTGTTTTCCTTCAACCACATCGCGATTGGGGTAAGGCATTCTTCAACGCCGTCCGCAAATCGTGCGATGTGCTGTTTCACGTACGCTTGGTAGATGTATTGATTTTGAATCAAGATCAGCGCGCAGAGTCCCAACGCAACCGAGATGCCGAACCGCGCAGTGCGGGGAAATGTTTCAAGCAACTTCTTTAATCCGAAAAACCCGTACAACGTGACGAACGGAAGAACCAAGAGGAGGTATCGCGATACGACGTTTACCTCCGCACTAATGTAGCTAACGATCAACAAGGCAATCCAAACCAACGGCACAAAATGTTGGCGAAGCTCAGTAGAATCCTTTCGCACCGCCATCCAGGTGATCACAGCTACCATAAGGATGAACTCAAGGAGACTCGACGTAGCGATTGTTTTTCCGATGGCCACCGCGACCGAGGCAAGGCCTCCAAAGTCCATGTCGACGCTGCTCTTCGCAAGCGCAGTGTTTGGGAGGACCGTTCCAAATTCCAACTCAGCGAAGATAAGCCATGGCGCGACGAGAACAGAAAAGCTGAGAATTGAAGCGACAGCAAGTCTTGCAGCGTGGCGCTTTTTCACCGAATTCAAGAAGATATCCACAACGATGAGCAAGAACAAAGCTATCCCTTCGGGTCGTACGAGAGTCAGAAATGCGCAAGCTACAGTTGCGATCAGGTACTCATTTCTCAGACAGTACCATACGGTCACGAGAACGAGAAGGACCGAGAGCGACGTCTCCATACCACTCGCCGCCCAACGCACAAACCAGACGTTCGCAGAGAATGCAAACGTGGCGAGAAAGGCAATGAATCTCTCCCGAATCACTTCGAATGCTAAGAGATAAAATACCACAAGAGCAAAGCTTGCAAAAATAAGATCGAGAACTTTGGCGACGAGATAGAGATCGAGCCTAACCCAACCGCCAGCTGCAATCAGAAGAGTCCACAGGGGACTCGTAACGCCGTATGTAGGTTCGCCAGGATTGAACGCAAACCCCCCACCGTTTATGATGTTCTTAGCAAACCGGAGATAGATGAACGTATCATCAGGTGTGTATCCGAAATGGAGCAACGCTGTAGCATAGAAAATCAAAACCACCCCACCAAGCCCGAACTTCACCGCGTTTCGAAGAAAGGGACTTTCGCGCCAATCCAAAGGACTCCTTTCGGAGGAGTCCGTAATATCATCGAGGGTTGGTACCACTAGTCGCTCCGATAAATCTTCGTTTCTGGGAAGAATGCATACCACCCGAACCAATAGGCCAAATGACCTGGCAGACGGCTGAGACGAGAGCCTGTCCCCGCTTGCTCAAGATATTCTTCTTTGACTTCCCATGTTCTCCCCTGCGAATCGAGTGCAGCGCTTCCTTCGCGTGTTTCAAAGATGACGGCTCCACGTTCGTAGGCTCGAACGGACAAATCATCTCCTTCAGAAAGAATGACAATCCGCCTTCCACCGAGTGAATCATTGATCACGTGGTTTCCCGGAAAAGCACGAAGAGGATAAGCCTTGGGTACCCCGTCCACAGTGATCCCATACACCCATTCCTTCGGCTGAAGAGAACGATCATAGAATGGGACAGGAAACATGGTCTCATCGCTGTCGAAGTATTTTCCGTACGCAGCACCCGGGGAGTAATCTCTTTTGTACCCAGTTTCCAGGCTAAGAACCTTGGTTTCCGGATGTGCGGTCCGCCATGCCTTCCATGATGTCTGAATCACCGGAAGGTATTCCAGCTGGATGTTCCTCTTTACTAATGGCCCAACGACAGGGCGCCCGTGAAGCTCTGCCCAAAGGCTCTTCGTCTGGTGATCGTACATCAGCTTGTTGCTTCGATAGAGCAGACCCGACGAACCAAATGTAAATGTCGTATCTCCAAACTTCGTTCCATACAGAATTGCAGAGCCGCAGAGCGTACAGTACGCAAGCGAAACCGGTACACCTCCTACAACATCGTTTGCCATTTCGTGCCAATCCATGATCCGCAAGGGATAGGCACGAGCATCGCCGTTTAGCTGCGCTCCGAAAACCGGCTCCTCATCCTTCAGGTACGATGCATCCGATGCGGAAACAAATCTCGGATTCGTCAGTGCTGGGATCCCGTCGACTCGAACCCCTCCCCATAAGATTTCGTCGAAGCGTATCCGATACTCCACACCATCGGGGAAAAAGTCCACAAATCGAGGATCGATTGTCTGCAAAAGAAGAGTCTTGAATTCGGAATAATCAGGATGTGGAGTAATGCCCTGATTCCAATACCACTCCATCCACCCAATCCAGTCGTCCCCGAAAGACTCTCCTGTCAGGGTTCGCATTGCGTCATGCCACGCCTGGCTCGGAGGTTTGAAACGAAGTGCCTCGAGGAACGCTGGAATAACCGACCGATCCTTCCTCGCTGCCAACTTCAGCGCGGCGTTGTCTCGAACATTCGCGTCTTTGCTCAGGAGGTGTGCAAAGAGAGAAAGTGGCGGTTCACTTCCGCCAGCCTGTGCCATGACTTCACTTACAGGCCAGCCGTAATGGAGGAATCCCACTGCTACCAGAGTCCCGAGGAATACCCACACTTTTGACTCAGTTCGTCTGCAAGACATTCTCCAGCCACTCACGCAATTCCTTCACATCGTGGAAAAGATAATCTGTTTCCATCTTCATCACTTTTTCCTTTGCATAGGAATCCCAGACCACCGCAGCGATGAAAATACCAGCTTCACGCGCAGCCTTCACATCAGCGACTGCATCTCCGATCATGAGAACCTCCTCTGGATCCAGACTGTAACGCTCTAAGACCTTTTGGATTCCTTCGGAGGAAGGCTTGTGTTCCGAGACGTCGTGACCAGTCACCACCATATCAAAGTACTGTCGAATGCCGAGTTGCTCGAGTGTTATCTCAGTCGAATGAGATCCCTTCCCAGTGAACACCGCTAGAAGCAGCTTTTTCTGCTTCAAGAACCTGAGGACATCATCCATTCCGGGGTGGAGCTTTGCCATGGATCGAAAGTTACTCTTGTAAAACTCAAAGAAGTCAGCCATTGCGATGGAATGCCGTTCCTTCCCGATCAGGCGTTCAATTGCCACCTCTTCTGTTGGTCCGAACATTGCAGTAATTTCTTCAGGAGTGAGACGTTTTCCCAGGTATTTCTCTGCAACGTAGTTGAAAGCAGCAAAGATGAGCTCGTTTGTCTCGGTAAGCGTCCCATCAATGTCAAAGACGACGCAGGATAGCCTCTTGATCGCTGAAATGGAGAACCTCCAACTAATGTCTGTATGCAAACTGGATCAACTTACAAATCAAATATAGCAAAAAGTCGAAGGACTTTCAATGGAGGGGGTGCGGCCAGAATTCAAGGGAACAAAAATATGGGAAATGGGAAAAAGAGTTGACAAGGAGAGGGAGAAGATGCCTCTTGATCTTCTGCCGGGAAGCTACTGGGCTTCTGCCTGTTCTGCTTCGACAAGATATGCCTCAGCGCCTGTTAGCGTCGAGACGGTCCACTCACGACGCGAGACGAACTCATGCTGGCGTTCTTCACATGGAGAGACCTGACACATCTTGCAACAGCCAGACGGAAGACAGGGATCGAGGTGGATAAGGACTTGTGTACCCACGCCAAGATCCTGAGCAATCCTTTGGAGCACTTTCTTCTCGAAGGCGTGTGCTATATCGACATTCCAGTAGAAAGGAATTGTGAGATGGAAATCGACGTGGAAGATTTCTCCCGAGCGCCACACTCTCAGATGATGAACGTCAATCCATTCTGCAGTTCTGCCACGGAGAATGATTGAGACAATCTTCTCAAGCGTAGAGGGGTCAGCCTCGTCCATCAGCCCACCAATGGAGAGCCGAATCAGTTTGTAACCCGAAACGATGATGTTCACCGCTACGGCAATTGCAACGAGCGGATCGAGAAGTCCCCAGCCTGTAAAAACAACGAGCCCCAAGCCTACCACGACGCCAAAACTTGTCCAGGAGTCCGTCAGGACATGCTTCCCGTCAGCAACAAGTGTGAGGGAATTCGTGCTCTTGCCAGTC
>CAYHSB010000091.1:0-6932 GCA_964359185.1 uncultured Chitinophagales bacterium | reverse complement strand
TAGTCGGAACGGCGGGATTTGAACCCGCGACCCCCACGTCCCAAGCGTGGTGCGCTACCGGGCTGCGCTACGTTCCGGTCATGAAAGAACAATTCAAAAGCCAGAAGGAGAAAGTGAAAGGGAAAAAATCTCCACTCAATATATCCAACTCCGGGAGGAAAATCAAGGGCTTGAGATTTGGAAAGATGGTGCTATCAAAGAAATCAGGATGAAGAGATGGTATGAACAATGGTGGCGAACAGGTGGAGGGCCTTTTATCGCTTGCTGAGCCAAACTTCGGGGTCCTGCTTCTCTCGCTCCTTCCAAAGCTCGAAGTGCAAGGTCGGGCCCGATAGTGACTCACCGCTTTTGCCAATGATGTCGCCTTCCTTCACCTGTTGCCCCTGAGCTACGGTGATCTCCGTAAGATGAGCGTACACAGTGCGAAAGCCATTGTGGTGGTTCAGGATAATGAGATTCCCGTATGATATCACCCACGAGATCACCGCAACTTCAGCGTCTGCGACTGCGCGGACGTCAGTCCCCGTCGGCGTTGCAATGTCAATGCCCGTGTTCTGTGAGACGGTCTTGAGAACAGGATGAATCTGGTTTCCAAAATGCGCTGCGATCGTGTGGGATGAAACGGGCCAGGGGAGCTTTCCGCGTCGACTTGAGAAGCCGAGGCCGGAAGTGGCACTCTCCGAGGGTGATTTGGGTTCCTTTTTTGCAAGCTTTGCCTCCTGCTCTTTCCGGATTCGTTCCTTCTCGATCAAGTCGGTGATAATGTTCTCCACCTCTCCAGCTGCCTTCGTCTTGCGCTGCAGATCCTTCTTGTAGTTATCCTTGTTCTTTCTGATTGAGGCAAGAAGTCTTTTTCTTTCCGCAGCCCTCTTCTTGATCCTTCGTTCCTCAACCCCTTTTTGAGCAATGAGCCGTTTCTGCTGCGTGAGTTTTGCCTGCAAGTTGCTCGATTCATGTTCGAGCTGTGATTTATTTCGGGCGATATTACCGAGATCCTTCTTTCGCTGGTCAGTGAACCTCCGGAGATACTCAATCCGGATTGCGAGCTGATTGATCGACTTCGACGTCAGGAGCAGTTCTAAGTCGTAGAGTCTGCCGTACTTGTAAACAGAAGTGATGTACCTCGCATAATGGCTTTTCAAGGACTGGAGCTGGTTCTCTGATAATCTGATGTTCCGCTGCATCTCTTCGATTTCGTTCTGAAGGCGACTGCTCTCATCCTTGAGCTTTCGAAGAAGTTTGCGTATGAGAAGACTCTGCCGGTCGTAGTAGTCGAGTGTTTCAAGGGCAGCCTTTTCGCGCCGCTCACTTTTCCTGATCTTTTCCTCAAAGTCGTCTATCTCGCGTCGGAGCCTCTCTAGCTCCTTCTCTTTCGCCTTGATATCCTGTGACCCCGATTGTGCCAGGACGGAATTCGAGATGGAGAAAAGGATAAAGAGGGAAAGAATTAGGGCTGTGGGACGCTTTGTCTTCATCTACCAAGTAATTCGCTTTGCATTCTGAGGAACGACTAGTAAGAAATCGAGCTTCGGCTTGTTGATTTCGATATCGTCATAATGCAGAGCAAGCCCACGCTTCTGACGGTGGGCCACGATGCTAATGGATCGAGGGAGAAATACCTGTTTGAACTTGGAGAACCTCTCGTAGTAAGTCTCTAGAATTGGCTCCGTTTCGTTCTCGTCGAGTTCATACCGAACGACAACGAATTGTTCAGGATCGATCCAATAGCGCGCCCTCGAGGAACCCTTCTTGAAGAAAAGCAGTACTTGTTCATCATCAGTGGAGACAGAGTCGGGAGGGGCTAGTTCTCTCCCAAGCGATGTTACTCCCGAAAGGACATCCATGACTTCCACAAAGCTGAGGTCAACTCTGAGGAGGGAACGGATGTTCCTCGGTGTCGTGGCGCCTGTGATGACCCGGTTGGAATGGCTGTCGTAGTAGGTGAAACGTCCTTTTGTCAAAAGCATCGAACCAATATCGATCCCGAAGGGGCCTTCAATCTTGATTAAGATGGAATCGGGGCGCTTGATGGAGACTGTGATGCTCGCCGTGCCGACGAACTCCCGACTTTCGATCGAAATTGTTCCGCTCGCATGGAAGCTGGCGACCTCGTGGTTGTTCATCTGCGTTCTTCGAATGATTTCTTCCGGAGAGATTCGCGTAAGATCAATGCCGCTGGTTTTCGGTGAACAGGAGAGTGCGAAATAGGTGAGGAGGAGGAAAGGCACAAACGGGCAGGGTCGAATCTTCATTCCAGGGTTCCGCGCTGGATTTTATTCTTTAAGATCTGATTCTTCTTATTCATCTGCAGCGCGCGCTTCCAGTATTCCATAGCCTTCTCTTTCTCATCGAGTTTGAAGTACACGTCGCCAAGATGTTCATTGAGCGTCGCGCCGTTTTCTCCAACGGCGTCTCGCAAACCGACTGCTTTTCCGATGTAGTCTTTCGCCTCTTTATATTTTCCGAGCCTAAAGTAAACCCAGCCGATTGTGTCAAGATATGACGAATTCTTTGGTTCCTTCTCGACGGCATCCGTTGCCATCCGAAGGGCACGGTCCAGCTCGATTCCACGCTCAGCGAGACTGTAACTGTAGTTGTTGAGAAGAATGTGGCTGTGGGGATCAAGTTTCAGTGCCTGCTCATACGTGCGGTCGGATTCCGCGTACCTTTTCATTGAATCGTATGTGAGAGCGAGAGCACCGAGAGCGTTGATGTTCCGAGGATTGATTTCCACCGATCGCTCGAGCGCTTTCGCTGCTGAGTCATGTACCTCCATCCTGAAATAGACCGAGCCCACCTGATACCACGCATCATCGTAGCGTGGGTTCAGCTCAGTTACCCTCTTAAAGTTCGCCAGAGCAAAGGAATCATTCCTCGTGGAAGAGCCGACAAAACCCAGATACCAGTACGATCGCCAGTCAATTGGCCACTCCTTCTGAACAGCTTCAAGCATCGGCTTTACGTACCCTACCAGTGAAGAATCCTTCTGTGAGTGTCCCAGCAAACCTTCGGCAATGTGGAGTCTTGTTTCTATCCCCACTGAGTCTTGTTTCAAGGCCACATTGTAGTGCTCGAGGGCCTTCGCCGACTCATTCTTCTGAAGGTAAATGTCACCAACGAGGACTTCGATGTCCGAGTTTCTCTGGTCGATATCAAGAAGCTCATCAAGGCGGACTAGCGCTGAATCCGGTTTCCCCGCACGAAGGTACATTTCTACAAGTCGTTTCTTCAGCTCAAGGTTGCCGGGATCGATGGAGAGCATCTGCTGGTACGTGCCGGCTGCCTCGCCATACCGCTGTAGATTCTCGTGGAGTTGAGCAAGTTGGATGAGAACGTCCCAGTTTGGTCCGATCTGGTCGAGTAGCTTCTTGTAGGTTGCGATTGCTTCCAGTGGTTTCGCACCTTGTTGATACAACCGGGCGAGTCCATACAGGGCCCCTGTGTGGTTTGAATCTATCTTGAGAATTTCTTGATACTGTTGCCTAGCGGAGTCAATCTCGTGGGCGAGGAGGTAGACTTGCGCAAGGTGCTCTCGGTAAGTAACGTTCCGTGGGTCGAGGCGTAGCGCCTGTTTTCCATTCTCTGCTGCGAGATAGTGCTTTCCAAGATTACTGTAGTTCTTCGAGAGGGCATAGTAAATCGCCGAATTCTGGTCAAGGCGAAGAGCGTCTTGGTATTCAAGGACAGCCTTCGCGTAGTCCCCTTTGAGGTCGTAGAGGCTCCCATCAATGAAGTGCTGAATCGCGATGTCGCGATTCTTCTGCGGCAAATGCTGTCGAACCTCATTCCTCGCGGGAGTTTGGGTTTCCTGTGAGGCCTCCTTTGTGCTGGAGCAGCCCACGAGTACCATGAGCGTTACGCCAAAGAAAGCCGAAACGCACTTCGCGTAGAGAATTTCCTTTCGAGAAGATTCTGCTAACTGTCTCGTTTCTGTCATTCTGAAAAAAATATATCAAATTGTCATGTGAATAACAAGGAGAAGGCCGTCAACGCTTCATAGACGCGTTTCCTGGTCACAAGACGTACCGCTGAGAGAAGAATCCAATCATATTGGATGAATTCGCAAGGTCTGAAGATTCCCTTACCTTTTTGTTACTGTCGCAGTTGGAGGATGTTCTTGTCAAAGTTTAGCTTCTGAAAAGAGGAGAGCTTCAGACGAGAGAGTATCCAGTATCCAGCGAAAGTCTGCGAAGGCAACCAGCGCCTCTCCCATGATTCAGACCGCTGACGCTCGCCTTCTGCAACCCCAAAAACAACCTGACCTGTCTCAACCAAACCAATCTTCTTCTTCGGCCATGATCGAGCTGTAAATCTCTTGAAATCCTGCCTGACTGTTCTCTCGATATTGAAAATTCAATTCTCAGAATCAGAATGAATTTTCTCAGAAATCCCCTTTCCTGCCTAGAATTGCCCCCCATTTATGGAATGATTCTTGCGTATTATATTGAGAGGGAGACGAATTCACTGGAGGAAACAACCTGATTATAGCAACATCCTCAGTTCCTCCGGGCCTAAAGGTTCGACAATCCTGAACGGAGGCCAACCATGCAACCACGCGAATTGTATAATCGACCACTTTTCAATATGCTAATTCTCTTTCCACTTGGGATGTTCTTGTCCCTCATTGGGTCTAACTTTGGATGTCAAAAACAAAAGGAGGAGGTAAAGGGAATCAAACAGAAGGTTACAATCGAGAACCTCCAGACTGCCTACGCCAAGTCAGTGAACTACGAGCGCATGTATACTCTGTTTACGAAGCGAGCGGAGAAAGATCGTCTCACGAATGTTGTCAGCCTTTACCGTGCAGTATCTCGCTCTGAAGGAATTCATGCCAATCTCCATGCACAGCTCCTTCGCAAGAATGGGGTGGAGCCTGTTGTTCCTCCTGAAGAGTCAGTTCCTGTGGGAACGACTTTGCAGACACTGAAGTTGGCTGCGAGCAGCGAAGAGATCGAATATGGCAAGATGTACACCAACCTCATTCATACAGCAGAACTAGAAAAGGATTCTGTAGCCGTCAAACAATTTCAGATGGCGAAGGATGTAGATGCTCAACATCTCGAGCTTTTCAAAGAAGCTGTCGACAGAGCCGGGAGGATACCGAGAGTTCAATATTATGTGTGCGGCGAATGTGGATATATTTTGACCTCGGAGAAAACTGAAGAATGTCCAGTCTGCCATGCGAAGAAGGATAGGTTTGAAAAAATCTGACCGATGAGTTGTCAACATGTTTATCATTGATCGGCAGAATTTCGATTCACTTTTTGCTGTGCTGAAAAAGCGCGGTTATCGCATCGTGGGGCCGACACTCCATGGTGGAGCTATCGTCTACGATGAACTCACTTCTGTGGAAGCTCTACCGATCGGTTGGACAGATGAGCAAGCGGGTGGGACCTATCGGCTGAAGACGAGACCCGACAAAGCGCTGTTTGGTTACGCTGTCGGTCCTCAGTCATGGAAGAGAGTTCTCTATCCTCCGGTAATACGTCTCTGGCAGGCAAAGCGCAACGGGCGTGATTGCCAGATTATGGAGGAGAAGAGTGAAGTAACCCCCCATGCATTTATCGGTGTCCGGGCTTGTGATCTGCACGCTATCGGCATTCTTGACAAGGTTTTCATGAACGGGACGTATGTTGACCCTTCATACGCCTCACGCCGAAAGAGCATTTTCATTGTTGCAGTGAACTGCGGACAGGCTGGCGGTACTTGTTTCTGTGCCTCAATGGGTACAGGGCCGAGAGCGACTTCCAGGTTTGACCTCGCTCTGACGGAGATACTTGAGAACGGGCAGCATTACTTTGTCGTCGAAGTCGGTTCGGCTCGCGGCGCGGAAGTCCTTCAAGACATCCCGCATGAATCGGCAAGTGATAAAGAGAAGGAAATTGTTGAGCGGACCATGTCTAGGACCATCACTGAGATGGGGCGGACAATGGACACAGCCGAGATCAAAAGCCTTCTCTACCGTAATTCTGGAAATCCTCGCTGGGAGAATGTTGCGAATCGATGCTTGAGTTGCGCCAACTGCACAATGGTGTGTCCAACCTGCTTTTGCAGCACCGTAGAGGATGCCACAGACCTGACGGGTGATCATGCTGAGCGCTGGCGCAAGTGGGACTCATGCTTCACCATGGATTTCTCATACATCCACGGAGGCAGTATTCGATCTTCGACAAAAGCTCGATATCGACAGTGGATGACGCACAAGCTTGCCATTTGGATTGACCAGTTTGGAACATCGGGTTGCGTCGGCTGCGGTCGCTGTATTACATGGTGCCCCGTCGGTATCGACATCACAGAAGAAGTGAAAGCTATCAGAGAATCCGAAAAGACTCTCAAAATTTCAATTGAGGACACCAGCAATGGAAACTCTTGAGCCTATCTTAGCAGAACATCCATTTTTGAAGGGCCTTGAATCCCGCCACCTTCAGCTCATTGTTGGATGTGCATCGAACGTGCGATTCGATGCCGGCCAGTTTATCTTCCGCGAGGGTGAGGAAGCGAACCAGTTCTACATCATTCGCAAGGGAAAGGTCGCACTCGACGTCCACTCTCCAGAACGAGGCTCGATCATTATCGATACATTGGGAGACGGCGAAGTGCTTGGATGGTCGTGGCTTATCCCTCCGTACCACTGGAGGTTTGATGCTCACGCGGTGGAACTTACCCGAGCGATTGCCCTCGACGGAAAATGCCTGCGGAACAAATGTGAAGAAGATCATGGTCTCGGCTACGAGCTGCTGAAGCGGTTTGCTCATATCATCGAACAGCGTCTCCAAGCAACGCGACTGCAACTGTTGGATGTGTATGGAGTCCATTCCTGACATAGGAGCGGTTCAAGGAAGTGTAGCTGCCGATCCGATGCTCCCCGTACTCTTTCGTACCCGGCGGGTTCGGAACGAAACGCACGATACCTTCACGCTCGAACTCGAGCC
>CAYHSB010000090.1:0-6970 GCA_964359185.1 uncultured Chitinophagales bacterium | reverse complement strand
ATTTCTATGGCTATGGACAGGAGTTGTGTTCCACATCATGTATTTCGCTCGCGTCAACAACCTGGCATCCACATTTGGTGCGGTGTTTGTCCTCCAGGGCATTCTGTTCTTCGCCGCCGTTATCAGACCGAAAGTCTCTTTTCGTCTCAGGCGAGATATCTACTCAGTTGTTGGGATTGTGTTCATTGCGTATGCGATGATTGGCTACCCTCTCGTCGGATACTTCCTGGGCCACCAGTACCCGCAAGCCCCAGTTTTCGGTCTTACTCCTTGTCCACTGACCGTCTTTACGTTTGGTCTTTTCATGCTCGCGGACACGAAGGTGACGAAGTATCTTCTTATTATTCCGCTACTGTGGGCTATTGCCGGATACGTGCCAGTATCACTCGGTGTCCTGGAGGATATTGGCATGATCGTCGCGGGTGTGGTTGGCAGTGTGATAATTTTCATCAGGGATTCGAAGAGGCAAGTGGTTGCAACACAGACTGGCTCAGTATCTAACCCTTGATGCCAGTCTACAAACAAACATCAGAAAGGAGAACAATCCAATGAAGACCAAAATCTTTGCCGTTCTGCTGATCTTTCTCTCAGGATCTTTTTGCTTCCTGCCTGCAGTTGCCCAGGCTCAGGAGCAGAAGGCGCAGCTTTATCTTGTCTACGACTTTGTTGTGAAGCCGGCCATGGTTGCCAAGTTTGAAGCGGGTGTCAAGCGAGAGATAGAATTGGGGGCTCCTACTCCATGGAGCGCGTTTAGTTCGGATGACTTTCACTACTACTTCCTCATGGCGATTAACAATTATGCAGGGATAGACAGCATGCGGAAGGCTGACGATGACTGGTCGGCCAAGATAGGCAAGGAGAAGTTTGACACGTTGATGAAAAGCTATGAAGGGACATTTGAGTATTACAAAGGAGGGGTGATTCGCTACTTGCCCGAACTTTCTTACATCCCAAAGACCCCGAAGTTCAAGCCAGAGGAAGAGAATTTCGTCTCCTGGGGTTTTGCCAACATTGAGTTCGGGAAGGAGGAGGAATTCGCTGCCATCTGCAAGCAGTGGGTAGCTCTCTACGACAGCAGCAATATTCCAATGGGATGGCGCACATATGTTGGCCTCATGGGAATGGAGATGCCGTTCTACTTCTGGGCAGAGAGATCAAGGAGCGCTGCCGAATTTTATGCTGATGGAGAAAAGATGACGAAGAGGGTGGGGGAAGCGAAAGTCACGGATTTGTGGAACAAGACAATGGCTGTTTGCAAAAAGTATGAATCCAAGACTGGTCGGCCTCGCTCCAATCTTTCCAACAAGCCGAAAGGGAAGTAAACACACGGTAGGGGCGTCTAACTAAACGCCCCTACACAGGATTCTTCCACGCTTGAACGAGTTCATCTCATCACATTGATTAACACAACTTAGGGGGATGCTATGAGATACATTCCCTTTCCTCCGATCCTCTTCTTCTCGTCACAGCGCTCCTGAGCAATCCTCCTCGCGAGCGGACCTTCCCCAGAACAGCAGTGTACCTCACCAGAGACAAAACTCCTTTCTCACGAACAACCCAACTCCCCAGCTCTCGCTGTACTCGAACGCCGTCCCAAAGTCTTTTTCGTCTCCGATGACGCGGAGGCTTCCGAAGACGCTCCACTTCATCTCAAACATTTTCGCTTCAAATCCGTAGCGAGCCACAAATTTTGCCTGATCACTGTGCGGGCCCAGGAATCCAGCCCACTCGAGAAACAAATGTTCTTGTTGTCCGATGGGGAAGATGCACGCGATCCCAATCGTATAGATGTCGAGCTGGCTGTGCGGCTGTTCTGGATCGTCGAGGATTCCGACGCCGAGATTTGCCCGAAGCTCGATCTCACTCAATTGTTTGGAAGCAAGAAAGGACAGAAAGAAATCAGTTGCATTGCTGCCGAGGAGCTCATCATGACTTGTGTTCGGAAGCTTGACCTGAAACATCGCCCCGAGGGAAGGGTGAGCCTTTGTCTCTCGGAGGAACTGGACTTTTGTGCCTAGTGATACATCACCCCAGTCGGAGACGCGGCGGCCGGTTTCTTGTTCAGCGAAGAGTCGCCCCCGCCAGTCGACGAGGATGTCGACAATGTTGCCCACTCCAATGTAACTCCGTATCACCGGCAGTCTCCACATTTTGAGTGGAGATTTGGGGGGAATCGCTCTATTCTTTTTCAGATATTCGATTCCGCCCCCTGTGATGATCTTACCTTCTCCGACGGTCCGTGGACTCTCTGTGAACAGTGTGGGTCTTTGAGCTCGGAGAGGAAAGGCAAAGCCCAGCAGAACGCAAAGGAAGAAAATAACCGGGCTTGTGGCGTTCATGCTGGGCCAGTGCAGATTCGAGGTTAAGTCTTACTCGTAGTACTCCAAGCCGAGGTGTGTGATGAGCTCCTCACCCATGAGATGGCGGAGCCGGTTCTTCAACTTCATTAATTGGATGAAGAGGTCGTGCTCAGGATAGAGACCGGGTGCATGCATCGGCGTCTTGAAGTAGAATGACATCCACTCCTGAATCCCGCGCATCCCACTCCGTTGTGCGAGGTCGAGAAAGAGAACGATGTCGAGGACAATCGGGGCAGCGAGGATAGAATCCCGGCAGAGGAAATCAACTTTGATCTGCATTGGATAGCCGAGCCATCCAAAGATGTCAATGTTGTCCCATCCCTCTTTGTTATCACCACGCGGCGGGTAGTAGTTAATGCGGACTTTGTGGTAGTAGTCTTTGTACAAGTCAGGGTAGAGGTCGGGTTGCAGAATGTACTCGAGGACGCCGAGTTTGCTCACTTCCTTAGAGCGAAACGACTCCGGATCATCGAGGACTTCACCGTCGAGATTGCCGAGGATGTTGGTCGAAAACCAGCCTTTCAGGCCGAGCATCCGAGCCTTCAGCATTGGCGCGATCACGGTTTTCATTAACGTTTGACCAGTCTTAAAATCCTTCCCCATGATCGGGATATTTCTATCGATCGCCAGCTGCGTGAGAGCAGGAATGTCGATGCAGAGGTGTGGTGCGCCGTTTGCGAAGGGAACGCCTTCCATAAGTGCTGCATATGCATAAACCATGCTGGGGGAAATATTCAGATTGTTTTTCTTCAATCCCTCTTCAAATTTTTTTAGGGATTGATGCACGGCCGCTGGTTGCAGATAGATCTCCGTACTTCCGCACCAGATCATGACAAGACGGTCCACTTTTGCCTTTCTGCGGAAACTGCGAATGTCATCTCGAAGTTGCTCGGCGAGGTCGAGCTTGTTCTTCCCCTTCTTCACATATGTTCCCTTCAGCCGCTTGACGTAGTACTGGTCGAAGACTCCTTTCATTGGGCGGAGAACTTCCAAATCCGCTTTGATTGCGTTTAGATGATTTTGATCAAGAACGTTGGCTCTTACTGCACCTTGGTAGGGGTTCTCGTTCCGGATGTCCCATCCTCCAAACACCAGGTCTTTGAGGTTCGAAAGAGGAACAAAATCATGGATGAGAGGGAAACGATTTTCAGTCCGTTTACCGAGTCTAATCGTTCCAAGCTGCGTCAAGCTTCCAATCGGTTTGGCAATACCTTTCCGGACCGCGGAAACTCCGCCCATAAATGTTGTGGCAACAGCTCCGTTTATCCCAACGATAAGGATTCCCAATTTTCCTTTTGGAGGACTCACGGACGTTTCAGGGTGAACCATCTACGATCTCCTTTCTCTCATTAAGATATGTTCAATTTCGGGAAGTGAGGAAATGATGTAATCAACCTTCGTCGAGTCGGGGCACGCCCTCCCATTTGCACTGCACATCCAAACTGTATGGAGACCGACCTGCTTAGCAGGTATGACGTCCCGCTCAAACGAATCACCAACGTAATAGCAATCAGATGGACCTAAACCTAAGCGTTCCAGGGCAATCTGAAAAATCTTTGGATCTGGTTTACTCACCTCGAGGTTTTTGGAGTCAAGAATGACGTCGAGAAGGGGAGTGAGGTTGAACTCCCGACAGACCACTTCCAAGTTCCCATTGTAGTTTGATATCACGCCGAGCCTGAACTTCTCATGGAGCCGCAGAAGGATGTCGCGGTTCCGATCGAGGGTTTGCTTGGCTTTAGCATAACACTCGTCAACGATTTTCTGTTTGCGCTCGTTATCCTCAAACCTGAGGTTTTCGAATTGCAGAGATACCTGTAGTTCAAGAAGCTGCTTCAGTGAATATCCTCGGACGTCATAGGAGGATGCAATGATTCTATCGGCCTCGAGAAACGCCTGGTCGAGCCGCTCTCGTGAGACGGCAGACCCGAGCTTCCTGTAGGCATTGAAAAACTGCTCGCTCCAGTGCACTCCATCCGAGTCAAGAGTTCCGCCAAAGTCGAAGAGAATTGCCTGTGTTTTCATCCGCTCTCTACTGTAACGGGACCGTGATCCCTTTCGCGGCAGATTCGTAGCAGCTTTCGGTCCAGTAAAGGACATCGAGAGCTTCGTCGAGAAGGTCAGGAGAGTCGTTCCCCGTCTTGACTCGATGGAGAAATTCTTTCAACAGCGATGCATACCACTGAACGTAAGTCGCTTTGTTTGAGATGTCTTCGCCCGGCAATTCCTTTTGGACGCCATGCAAGTTAAGGAAGATTCGGTCGCCGCTCGTGACGAGGCTTCCGTTCATCCCAATGATTGAGTTTCGATTCTCGCGCCGGTCAGCTGCCCAGGTGAGATTGATCTGAGCCACGAAGCGGTCGTACTCTGCAGTGATTAAAGCCGTGTCTTCAACAGGATAATCGTGATGTCGAAGCGTAGCCGTGCGGGCAGTCAGTCGTTTTGGTCTCCCAAAAAGGTAGGAGAGCAGATAGAGATAATGAGAACCTGTATCCACGAGAATGCCACCCCCGCTGATTTTCGGATCCACACGCCAGTCTGAGTGCCACTCAGGCGTCCCGGAATCAGCTTTCATACGGAAAATGTTGAACTGGGCGAGCAGGATGTCGCCGAGTTCCTTCTTCTCAATGATCTCCTTTATTGATTTCCAGATAGCTGAGTATCGATACTGGTGGCATGGGACGAATACGACCTTTGCACTTCGAATCTTATCGGCAGTCTCCTTTCCCTCTGCTACACTCGTCGCGAGAGGCTTTTCGCAAACGATGTGACATCCTTGGTCCAGAGCTGCTTTGATGATCTCCCGTCGAGTGTGAGGGGGCGAGCAGATGTCGATGAAGTCAAGTTCCTCGTGCCTGAATAAATCAGCCGCTGAGGAATAGAGCCGAGCCATCGGCAACAACTCTTTCACCTTTTCGAGGTTTGTGGGGGAGAGGTCTGCAACTGCAGCAATGGTGATCTCCTTCTCCAGGGTCTCGTCCTGACAGTACGCTGGGAGATGCCCCTTGAGAGCAATATTGCCGACACCAATCAGCGCACCCTGCAGCACGTTCAACTCTCCCTGGGGGACTGAACCCAGCGGATGAGATTAGAATTCCGGGCTTCCTGGGCTCGGATCAACATGAAGGCAACTGCGTTGAGGACGATGAGCTCGAACCAGAAGAAGAGAGTAATTTGATTGATAAGGATCGCGGTACACATTACGATGACGCGGAGATTCACTGCAAGCATGGTGTAAAATTTGAGAAGGGGCTTGTTGAGACGGCGATATTCGTCGGAGAAGGTAGCAGGGATCTTCCCTTGATATTTCTCTTCTACCTTTCGTCTCAGAACTTGAAAACCCTTCGCGAAAGCCTGCTGCTCAGCGGTATAGTTTAGATAGAGCCACATGGCAATCTTCTTGAAGAAACCTCGCCCCCATCGGAGCTCAGCGTATTTGGCGCGAATCCATTCGAGTCCATCGAGCTCCCCTTTCGCTGGATTCACAACGTAGCGGATGTAGGCGTTCCGATAATAGTCCGCCAAACCACTTTGCACAGAGTGGCAGATCCCAGCAGCGATCGCAAGAATCCAGACGAGAGGAGTCCCACCAGATGCAGTGGTCCGCAGGACGATGTGCAGGTACGCATTGAAGAAGATGATATTCCCGCCGATTCCGTCAAGGATTCTTCCATACAAAGAACGGATGTTCATCATCCGTGCGAGCTGTCCATCCGTGCTGTCAAGGACATCCGCGAAGATGAAAAGCGCGACGCCGAGTGCATTCAGCGTGAGGTCGCGGTAGTAGAAAAGGTGGCCGCTCACAAGGCCGATGGCGATACTGAGACCTGTCGCGACGTTGGGTGTGAGATGCAGAGCGCGGAAGAATCGTGCGATCAGATATCCAAGCGGGCGGTAGAAATAGATATCGAGGGTCTCTTCGACTTCGGCTGCTTTATACGTTGAGCCGATCTGCTGCATAGCTGAATACCTCATCCATGATGGCAATGCCTTCTTCAGCGGTTTCTTCGTCGATGATCAGCGGAGGGTTGATGCGGATTTCGGCATTATATCCCATCATGATGAGACCTCGCTTGAGGCACTCCTGGAAGATCATCCGAGTGTGGGCCTTGTCAAGTTTTTCTTTCGTCGCTTTGTTTTTCACCAATTCGATCCCGATGAGAAGTCCTTTCCCTCTAACATCTCCAACGAAAGGATACTTTTCCTTAAACGCGAGGAACTTTTCGAGCATGAATGCACCGACTCGCGCCGAGTTCTCCACAAGGTTTTCGTCAAGGATTGTCTGGACGGTGACGAGCGCTGCGGCAGCAGCGAGTGGGTTTCCTCCATAACTTGAAGAACTTCCGCTCGGATTCGCGAAGGGCTTGGAGAACATGATTTCGTCCCTTGAGATCACAACAGTGATAGGGAATCCAGAGCCGAAGCCTTTCCCGATGGTGATGATGTCCGGTACAATGTTGTCATGCTGGCAGCCGAACATTTTTCCCGTCCGTCCAAACCCTGTGATCATCTCATCAACGATGAGGAGGGCACCGATCTTCTCAGCGACCTTCTTCAGCTCGACAAGATATCCCTCGGGTGGGATGACATTGCCCGCCGTGCCCTGGAAA
>CAYHSB010000089.1:0-6995 GCA_964359185.1 uncultured Chitinophagales bacterium | reverse complement strand
GGCAAGGGCAAGGTAGGGTTCGATGTTCAGTTGTGCATCGATGACTGCACAAACTTTCTTTGTCGTACAGCCGATGAGATAAGAAAGACATGCACCCTCTTCGTGCTGGAATTGTTTGAAAATCATGGGGGTTCCTTTCTGGGAATCGTTGCATTACCTAATTGGAGGCCATATCATCCAGAGGTTCAGCGCTCATTATACTAAAAATCAGCTTGTTTTTCAACAACTATTTCTTATATTTCGGAACAACGAAACCCGCTTCCTGATAATTGAGAGTACGTCAGGAGAAAGCCTCATATGTACAAGATCATTAGCTTGATTGTCCTGATAACACTCGGACTTCCGATAGGCAGTGATCATGGCTCCCCCCAAGCCCCTGAAATCGTTACCGTAAAAGCTCCCGATCAGGTGGTAATCAAGCTGGGTGGAAGTGTGGAGACGACCATTGAGGTAACAGTCAAGAAAGGGTATCATGTTCAGGCGAATCCAGTGCGTGATGAGAACCTCATTCCAACACATCTCGAGATGAAGCCCGACAAAGGAGTTATACCCGATAGACCAATCTATCCTGCAGGTAAATCTTTTCGATTAAAAGGTACATCTGAGGATCTCTCGACGTACGATGGTACGTTTGTGATCAGATTGGCAATCAAAGTGTTAGCTTCCGCACAGCCGGGCGATCGCTTATTGGAGGGAAAACTTCATTACCAAGCTTGTGATTCACTACAGTGTCTCTTTCCTCGTTCAGTGTCGGTGACAATACCAGTTAAGGTTACCAAAGGGATTCCCTTGAAAGGCACCAAGAGGAAGAAAGGGAAATAAAATCCTCACTAACTCTTTAGTTCTCCAAACCCCACTAACAACTACAAGGAGGTGCTTATGATTGTCGTCAGGGATATATTTCAACTGAAGTTTGGCAAAGCCAAGGACGCCAAAGCACTCTGGAAGAAGGGGTCCGCTATCAACAAGAAACTTGGCTATGGCCCCGGTCGTGCAACGGTGGATCTTGTCGGCACTTACTACACCTTCGTTTTGGAAACAACCTACAAGGATTTGTCAGACTACGAGAAGGCACTGAAGAAGACTCTCGCTGCGAAGGAATGGAGCGATTGGTATCAAAAGTTCATGCCTTTGGTGGAATCAGGTCACCGAGAGATATTCACAATTCTTTGAGTAGCTGAGCCTTTCTCCGAACGATCCTTCAAAGAATCCCGATCGAACCAGCGCAAAATGCAGCCAAGCAACATGGTGCAGTTGCAGCCACCATCACGGCGAAGAAATTGGAGTAACTGAGTTCTATCTCGCGTTCCAGAGGTTAACTAACCCACACCAAAACTTGGGAGGTGATCCTATGAAAATGCAAAAACTCATCTCGAAACTCCGGGTGTTCATATCCATTCTTGCCCTGAGTGTTTTTTGCTTTGCGCTCCTTATCAGTGCACAGCAAAAGCAAAAGAAAGAAAAGTCACTGTATCAAAGACTCGGGGGGACGTACGCCATTGCGACTGTCGTTGACGATTTCATCGAGCGTCTTCTTGTCAATGAAGTCTTGAATGCAAACCCAGCGATAAATGAGGCCCGGGCGCGAGTGCCGAAGGCTGGTTTGAAGTTCCGCGTCACCGCATTGGTTAGTCAAGTGACCGGTGGACCAGAAAAATACGCAGGCCGTAGCATGAAGGAGGCACATAAGCACCTCAACATCACCGAAAACGAATGGGACGCGATGGCAGCTGATTTTAAGAAGAGCCTCGATAAGTTCAACGTCCCTGAGAAAGAGCAGCAAGAGTTGTTCGCCATCGTGGGTGGGACGAAGAAGGATATTGTGATTGCGGGTGAAATGAAAAAGTAGCAACCTTCAGCCAAAGGAGTCGCTTGCAAGAACTTATTTGCTGAAGAAGCTCGGTTACACTCCTTGCTGGTGAGCGTCGCCAGGCGAAGAGCTTTCAGGAAGGATACACCGGAACTTCAGAGGCAGGGTTATATTAGGTCGCGGCTACTTTTTCTCATGCACACCGACAGGCAAGCCGGGCTCAACAAAGAGGACCTTCTCGTGTTGCAGGGAAACCGTACCCGCTGGCGCGCCTTTTGACTTTCGAACATACTTACGTTCGCAATACGCAACAGGAACCATCGTTGCATTTTTCATTTTGCTGTAGTAGGCTGCAATGCTTGCCGCCTTTTCGATTGCTTCTTTCGATGGATTTCCACTGCCGGTCCCAACTTTGAGCACTACATGTGAGCCGCTCCCGCCTCGTGCATGGAACCACAGGTCGTTCGGCTTCGCATACTTCATCGTGAGGAGATCGTTGTTCTCAGAACTCTTCCCCGCCCAGACCTCAAATCCACCCGTCACTGTGAATACCCTGAACGGTATTTCCTCGCCGCTACCGCCTGCTTTGACGAGCTTGAGGTCGATGAGTTCCTTCTTATACTCATCCCGAAACTCTTTCAATTGTGCGCTTGTCGAACACGAATCGAGGTGAAGTTGAAGTTTTTCCAACAGTGCAATTTCCTTTTTCACTACTTCAGCACGTCGCTCAGTCTCTTCGTATGCGTGACGAGCCTTCTTGGCTTTGTCGAAATATCGCTCAGCATTCTGGGCCGGTGTGAGTTTTGGATCAAGGACGATGCGAGTCACCTTGTCGCCTGAGAAGATATCAGGGAGGTCAATCACCTTTGTTCCTTTCGTCAGATGCTGAAGATTTGCCATGATGATCTTGGCGACTCTTTCATATTCTTCAGCGCGTGAGGAATGCTCGATCTCCTCATGGATTGCCGTGAAAGAGCGTTGTGCTCGCTCAATTGCGTTCCTGATCTTTGAAAGAAGGAGATTTTTTTCCGCATCGATTGCCTGTGTCCGGAAGGTCTGGATGACGTACGTCCGGACTGCATCATTGACACTGGAAAAAGTCTCTGCCCGTGAGCCAGTGAAATGTTGAAGCGGTATGAGAGAAAATAGCCTGGGGACGTCCCCGCGGTAGTAGAGCGTAGGACTCGGGGATCTGAGTTCCCCGAGAACCTCCCGTATCCGTTTCTCGACTTCTTTGATTTCTTCGCGCACTAAACTCTTCACTGGAGTTTTCTCGTCAACCCGTGCTCGATGAAGAGCCTCTCTTGCAAGTGTTGAGCCGAGACTCGGTATGGTAGCCTTCAGCCCGGTGAAAATACTCTTCGATTCGTCTTCCTTGAGGGCAGTTTGAAATGTCTCGACGCTGTCAAGCGCTTTGAAAGAATCTTCCCCTCTCGTTACCTCAAAGGCCTTCCCGATAAGCTCTTTCCTCCGCTTGAATGCATCGGTGATCACCATTTGAGAATCAACGTAGAGGATGTTCGCCAGCGTGCGAAATGGTTGAAAACACAGCATTGATTTGTCTTTTAGTTCTATCTGGAAGATTCTGTCATACGGGTGGACGGAAATGCTAGCAATGCACCGAGAGACAGCTTCAGTGAAGAGATCGACGGAATTTTTCTTCGCTCGAGCAGCAGGACCGCGAAGAAAAATATAGTTCAGTCTCGGATCACACGACACGCTGAGGGTCCACGCGTCGCTCGCAGTGGAACAACAGAGCAAGAGCTCATTGCGTTGCTGCGTGAAAATCTCCTGGATCGATGCATTGCGAAGACGCTCGTTAAAGCTGTGTGCGAGAGCTTGGAGTGTAAAGTAATGGGTTAGCATCCAGCACTTACGGAGGTTATCAACAATATAGATAAAACGGAAACAAAAGTAAACGCATCGGCAGTGTTTCCATGTGAACAATTTGTGGAAATGTATGTGCGGAATTTGAGGATAACTATTTGTTGACTCAGGGCCTAATTTTTCGTACTTTTGATCTAGAAAGACAGACAAACAGAGATTCAGAATGATCTCCAGCATGACCGGATATGGCTGCGGCGAGGCTCGTGCGGATGGCATTACTGCAATAGCTGAGATCAGGAGTGTGAACAGCCGGTACTTTGAGGTGAACACCCGGCTGCCACGCAGTCTGTCGCTTCGAGAGAATGACATGAGAGAACTGATCCGGGCGAAGGCCGGCCGCGGAAAAATAAACGTCGTTGTGTCTCTAGAGCGGGAATCTACAAATGATGTTTCTCTGAAAATCAATAAAGGGGCGGCGAAATACTACGTCAAACTCCTCAATGAGCTGCGGAAAGCCGCCGGGATTAAGGAGAAGGTGACTCTCGACCATCTTCTGAAGTTTTCGGAAGTAATGGAGGTGGGGGAACTTGAGCCGACCAACGAAAAGGAATGGACCGTTGTGGAAAAAGCATTGAACACAGCACTTGACGAATTAAAGCAAATGCGCCAAAAGGAAGGAGGCGAGCTGAGCAAAGATTTTCAGCTCCGGGTTCAATCACTCGAGGAAAAAGTTGACAGGATTGAAGAGCTCTCGAAAGAACGCATCCCAGAGCAGCGAACCCGACTGAGGGAACGGATTCAACAATTACTCACAAACGGAACTGTCGACGAGAATCGACTCGAGTTGGAGATCGCTCTTCTTGCCGACAAACTCGACGTCACCGAAGAATGCGTGCGCTTTCGGAGCCACAATAAGTTTTTCTTGGGGGCACTTCTGAGCGAAGAATCTGCTGGTCGGAAGCTGAACTTCCTGGTTCAGGAGATGAATCGAGAAGCGAACACGATTGGTTCAAAAGCCGCCGATGCGGCGATTGCTCATCTTGTGGTCGAGGTGAAAGAAGAGTTAGAGAAAATCCGCGAGCAGCTCCAGAATGTCGAGTAAGCTTCTCTCTCCTTCTCGAAATCTTCAACAGTTAGCATCATAAGCAAAATGAGCAGTCGAGGGAAGCTCATTGTCATCTCAGCACCGAGCGGGGGTGGCAAAACAACAATCGCTCAAGAAATCCTGGCACGGCATACCAATATCCAATTCTCTGTCTCCGCTACGACGCGGAAGAAGCGAGAGAATGAGGAGCACGGAAGAGATTATTTTTTTCTGACAAGGAAGGAATTCGAAGAGAAAATCTCACAGGGAGAGCTCGCCGAATATGAGGTGATTTACGGAGACTACTACGGAAGTTTGAAGTCGATAGTCGAAGATGCTCTAGCGGAAAAGCGACCGCTGCTGTTCGATATCGATGTAAATGGTGCTCTCTCGATCAAGAGAAAATATCTGAAAGACACTATTCTTATTTTCATCAAGCCGCCGAGTCTCGAGGTATTGAAGGAACGAATCCTGAAGAGAAGCACTGAAGATGAGGTCACGGTCAGGAAGCGGTTCGAGCGCGTCCCGATGGAGTTGGAAAAGGGAAAGAGCTTTGACTACGAAGTTGCGAACGACGATCTCCAGAAAGCCATAAACGAAGTGGACGAGATTGTCAAGAAGTCGATCGAAGATTGTTGATGGGGCTGAGAGAGAGTTCAAACCCCGTGAAGTGTATCTTTGTCTAGTTCATTGAGCGCACATTGTATCCTACAAGGCATTAAGAAAAAGGAGGATGAGAGAATCTATGCCAATGAAACCAATTGAAGTGGAAAAGCTACTGCCAAAAGTGAAGAACATCTATGAAGCAATTGCGGTTATGTCAAAGCGAGCTCGGCAAATCAATGAGGAAGTCAAACTCGAATTCAACCAGCGTCTAGAAATGATCCAGACGAAGGTGACAGAGAACCCTGAGGAAACTGAAATCGAGGCGAATCCTGATCAACTTAAGATCAGCCTTGAGTTCGAAAAGCGACTGAAGCCAACAGATCTTGCGCTGAAAGAAATGCTTGTCGACAAAATAGCATTCCGATACAAAGAGAAAGAGAAGGAGGCAAAGAAAGAAGAGGAGTAAGCATCAGAGAAGCGATCTAGGCAATCGATGTTAAGCGGGAAGAAAATATTGATCGGTGTTACCGGCGGTATCGCAGTGTACAAAATGTGCTTCGTTGTTCGGGAGCTTAGGAGGGTTGGCGCAGAAGTGCGTGTTGTGATGACAGAGTCAGCCAAAGAATTCATCACACCGCTCACATTATCAACGCTCTCTGGAAACGAGGTCATCGTCGGGACATTTCCGGAGCGTGGTGCTGCCGTGGTAAAGGCGGGAACCTGGCACATAGACCTCTCACTCTGGGCTGACGTCATGCTTGTTGCACCAGCGACCGCGAACACGATTGCGAAGATCGCGCATGGCTTTGCGGACAACGCCGTCACAACGCTTATCCTTTCACTACGCTGTCCTCTAATTATTGCCCCGGCGATGGATTCGGATATGTGGGCAAACCCCACCACGCAGGAGAACGTCGAGCGTTTGAGGGAACTTGGCGTTTTTGTACTTCCTCCCGATGAGGGGGAACTCGCGAGCGGGTTAGTAGGGCCTGGACGCTTGCCCGAAGTAGAAACGATTGTAAAATTTGTTGAGAATGTTCTGAAAAAAACGCATAGGAATCTGGAGGGGAAGAAGATCCTCATCACCGCGGGCCCGACGTACGAGCCGATCGATGTTGTTCGGTTTATCAGCAATCGCTCTTCTGGCAAAATGGGATTCGCAATCGCGAACGCCGCTGTACTCCGGGGTGCCGACGTAACGCTCGTCACCGGACCGGTGAATCTTCAAACACCGCGTAATGTCTCACGCATCGATGTGGAAACAGCAGAGGAGATGTTGAAAGTCGTGGAGAGCCATTTCAGCAAGCAGGATGCTGTAATCATGGCCGCGGCGGTTGCAGACTTTACCCCGAGTCGGCCAGCAGAGGGAAAGATAAAAAAAGAGGATCTTCAAGGGGAAAGAATCAATGTTGAGCTGGAACGGACTAGAGATATCTTAGAGTCACTCGGGGAGAAAAAGGATGGGAAGGTTCTCGTCGGGTTTGCCCTCGAGACTGATGACGAAGTGCGAAATGCAAAGGAAAAGCTCAAGCGCAAGAATCTCGATTTCATCGTGCTCAATAATCCCCTTGTCGAGGGGGCCGGGTTTGGAGTAGATACAAACGTCGTCAGTATTATCGACAAGTCTGGTGCTGTGGAAAAGCTTCCCAAGCTCTCGAAGTTTGACGT
>CAYHSB010000088.1:0-7080 GCA_964359185.1 uncultured Chitinophagales bacterium | reverse complement strand
GGGCACTCAGCGCGAGGGGATTAGAGTTGAACCAAAAGTCGCCGTAAATCTCGGGTGCGCGGACAGTTTTCGTCCCGATGTCCATCAGCCTGGGGTTTCCGCATGGTTGCAGTCAAGTAAGGGGATCTGCTTTCAAAGTAGAGATGGAAACTCTCAAATGCAAGAGCTCTTTCCTACTTTTTTACACTCCCTTGAGCACGATGACGAACTCCCCAACCTTGCCTTTGGCTTGGAAATACGAAAGCAGTTCTTTTGCCTTTCCTCGTTTGATTTCCTCCGTCGGCATCGTTAGGTCAAATGCGACACACAACTCCCGCTTGTCACCTAAGACCTCAATTATGTCTTTCAGGAGTGCGATGAGACGATAAGGGGCCTCCATGACCGCAACTGTCCGTTTCTCTGGGCGTAAGCTCTCGAGCTGCCTCCGTCGGACATCTCGCTTTGGAGAAAACCAGCCAAAGAAGAGAAAGTTATCAATCGGAAATCCAGAGACAATGAGTGCTGGAATGAGAGAGTTCGCCCCGGGGACGGGGACGATATTCACATTTTTCGAAATCGCCTCGCGGACAAGAAACTGTCCGGGGTCAGAGAAAACTGGAGTCCCTGCATCGGGAATGAGAGCAATGTTCTTGCCTTCCTGCAGTCGATCAAGTATCCACCGTGTACTTGCGCGCTCGTTGTGCTCATTGAGATTTTCCAGTGGTTTTTGGACCCCGTACTTCGCGAGTAACCGCTTCCCCTCCTTGAATTCTTCACACACCACAACATCTACCTCGCGGAGTATTCGAAGGGCTCGGAGAGAAATGTCCTCGTCGTTTCCAATTGGAGTCGAGACGAGATAAAGCGTTCCGCTCATTCCGTGGCCTGACGAGCTTTTGCTTCAGCCAGTTTGTTTTCTTCCCATAGATTGAATGAAAGAACGATCACGGCCGTTGTCGGCACTGCAATTAATAATCCTACAAAACCCAGAAAATACCCGAAGATGAGAAGAGACAAAATCAGAAGAACCGGATGCAGCCCAACCTTCGAACCGATGATTCTTGGGGCAAGGATGGTGTTCTCGACAATCTTCTGAGAAAGATACATCAGGACGACCCCTACGACTTTCATTGTTGTCGGCTCCCCACTGAGCAAGGCTACGACACTTGACACAACCAGACTGATAAGAAGCCCAACGTAGGGAATGAAATCCAGAATCGCTGTCATGATACCAAGCACGAGTGCATACTGTACTCCGAGAAGTGATAGAACAATGGTTGAGATGATCCCTTGAATAATCGCGACAAAAATAGCACCGCGAAAATAATGTCCAAGCATCTCATCAATCCTCACAAAATACGCGCTCGTGCTTTCACGCCGACTCTCAGGAAGGAGTGTTTTGAACTTATGAATAATCTGAGGAAAATCTTTCAACAAATAGAACGTCACGATTGGCATAATGATCACATTGAGCACTTGAGTGATGAGTGATGAAATGCCCGTGATTAATCCGAATGCGCCTTCAAGCACCGACTTCAGAATGCTCTCCAACTTTGAGGGAAACTCCTTTTCGAAAATCTCACGGATTTGCTCAATTGGAACCCCATACTGCACCAGCACATCAAAAAGCTTCCCTTCTTTTGTCATTCCGATGGCATCCCTGGCAATGTTCGAGATGCTCTCAATAAGACCACGAAATTGAATGATGAGGATGGGCATCAAGAGAATCGCAGAGCCAACGATCGACGCGAGAAATATTAACATGAGGAGCAATGATGAAGTCCATCGTGGGATATTTCTTTTCTCAAGTAAATTGACCAGGGGGTTCAAGATGTATGCCAGGAGAAAAGCAATGATAAAGGGTGTAAGAACGCCAGACGCAGTATAGAGGAACCATACAATGAAAAGGAAAATAGCAAGCCAGATCAGTCGCCGGATATGTGAAACGTGCCGGGCTGGGTAGAGAAGAAAAACGATGGCAGCGACGAGGACAAAAGGAGATAGGACGGGGATGATTAGGTACACCAGAACAAAAAGCAGAGCAACCCCTGCAATGAGTAAGGCAACCTCCGACGCTTTTCTTGTGGTATCAGGATCCGACATCTTCAAATTCTGTTGTCTACCGTTATCTTCCTGTGTGTCCAAAACCGCCTTTTCCCCGCTGACTTGGTCTTAATCTGTCCACCTCTTTCCAACGCACACGGACGTATTTTGCGACAACCATCTGTGCAATACGGTCTCCACGCCGCACAACGAGATCTTCCTCGCCAAAGTTCGTCAGGACTACCCTGATTTCACCGCGATAATCGGAATCAACCGTCCCTGGGGAATTCAGGAGGCCGACGTTATGTCTGATGGCCAGCCCGCTCCGAGGGCGAATCTGAGCTTCATATCCCTGTGGTAGCTCTACAGAAAGGCCCGTCGGAATGAGCGCCGTTTTTCCGGGATGAACTATCAGTCTCTTCGAGATAGCTGCGCAGAGATCCATCCCTGCCGCTCCCACAGTTACGTACTGAGGAAGCGGAATATCTGCGAACCGGGAATCGATACGGGTAATTCTGACTACCATGGATAGGTGGGCACAGAGGTGAGCTGATTCGGTGAACTGCCTGTGGAAAACGGTGCTCGATATTTGATCGACTCAGTGTTCGGCAAAGGCTTCAGCGGCAACAGGCACACTTACAGAGGCAGAGGGCTTCACCCTGTTGTCGAACTCGTCTCGGAAGCATTTCATAAAGCTCTGAACAGGCCAAGCAGCAGCGTCGCCGAGCGCACAAATGGTGTTGCCCTCAATGTTGTTCGCTACCTCAACAAGCATGTCGATATCACTTGGCTTCCCGTCACCATCGTTAATGCGCTTGAGGATCCTCCACATCCAGCCTGTACCTTCTCTGCAAGGCGTGCATTGGCCGCATGACTCGTGATAGTAGAACTTTGTCAGGCGCAGAAGGACCTTCACGAGGTCCGTATCCTCATCCATCACGATCACACCTGCGGTCCCAACGGCTGATCCCACTGATTTGAGGGACTCGGGCTCCATGCGAAGTCCCTCAACCTGGTCGCCCCGTATGACAGGTGTCGATGACCCGCCCGGGATGACCGCCTTGATTTTCTTGTTCCCGGGGACGCCACCAGCATATCTGTGAATCAAGTCTGTGAGCAGAATTCCAGTCGGTAACTCATATACTCCAGGTCGATTGACATGACCGGACAGCCCGTAGAGAATGTTGCCGGGAAGCTTCGGTGCCCCGACCTTCGAGTACGAATCGCCTCCATTCAGGAGAATGATCGGGACATTTGCGATTGTCTCGACGTTGTTGATCGTCGTCGGGCATCCCCATAATCCCAATTGTGCTGGAAACGGGGGCTTCACTCTTGGGTAGCCGCGATCACCCTCGATGGAATTCATCAGAGCTGATTCCTCGCCGCAGATGTATGCTCCAGCCCCCTTATGAAGGTAGATTTCGGTACTAAAGGACGTGCCCAGAATATTCCTGCCCACATATCCCTTGGCATACGCATCGTCGAGTGCCTTCTGGAACAACTTGATCCATCTGGTGTACTCTCCACGAATGTACGTGTAACACACAGCGACGCCCATCGCGTAGGCTGCAATGAGTGTCCCTTCGATCAGGGCATGGGGATTGTATTCAAGAATTTGCCGGTCTTTGAACGTCCCCGGTTCTCCTTCATCGCCATTGATGCAGAGGTATTTTGTCTTCGGCGTTTCCTTGGGCATGAAGCTCCACTTGAGTCCAGTCGGAAAGCACGCTCCACCTCGGCCACGCAGACCCGACCTCTTCACCTCATCGATGATCTCCTCAGGCCTCATCGCTAGCGCTTTTCTAAATGCAGCATAGCCGCCGTGTCTCTCGTAGACGTCGAGATGATGAAGGTTCGGAATGTCTGGGAGGAGATATTTCGGGCTCTCGTCCATCAGCTATTTCGAGCGCAACAAGATGTGGTCAATCTTTTCTTTCGTCAGATTCTCGTAGTACTCATCATTGATCTGCATCATTGGCGCCGTACCGCACGAACCAAGGCATTCAACTTCAGACAGAGTGTATTTGGCGTCCACACTAGTCTCGCCTATCTTTGTGCCGCATTTTTTGGAGAGGTAATCGACGATCTTCTCTGACCCAAGCAACTGACAAGAAACATTCGTGCAAACCTGGAGATGGTACTTTCCAATTGGCTTATCATAAAACATTGAATAGAAAGAAACCACGCCGAGGACATGGCCGTAAGGAAGGTTGAGCAACGAGGCAACCTCTTTCATGGTTTCCTGTGAGATCCAGCCGTACTGATCCTGCGCGATCCAAAGTGTGGGAAGGAGTGCAGCCTTTGCGGTCGGATATCGCTTTTTTATCTCTTCAATCTTCTTTAGGTTTTGCTCGGTGAGCACAGTGATTAGTCCAAAGTTCAGAATTAGAAATCAAAAAACTGACAGCGCGTTCTCCACTTTTCACTTCTCACTTTTAACTTTTCACTTTGACCTTACTTATCCGCTTCTCCCATTACTGGGTCTAAGCTGCCAATGATTGCGACGACGTCCGAAACCATCCGTCCCTTCAGGAAGATCGGAAGTGCTTGGAGATTGACCATTGAGGGCACCCGAATTTTCAGTCGCCAAGGATTTCCTGACCCATCACTAATGATGTAAAACCCCAACTCCCCTTTAGGCGATTCAATGGCATGATAGATTTCTCCGATTGGGGGATTAATTCCAAAGTTGATCACCATAAAGTCCTGAATGAGCTCCTCCATCTTCGTATAGACCCGATCTTTCTTTGCGAGAACCTGCTTCGGTTCATGAGCCTTGATCGGTCCCTTCGGGATTCTTTCCAGCACCTGACGAACGATCTTCGTGCTCTCCCTCATCTCTTCGTTCCGTACATAGTACCGTGCAAGACTGTCCCCTCCCTCAAATACCGGGATGCGGAAATCGAGCTGGTCATAAAGGAGATACGGGTCAATCCGACGGATATCGTATTCGACACCACACGCACGAAGCGCCGGGCCGGTCAGACCAATGTCAATCGCCTGCTCAGGTGAAATCACGCCCACACCGTCCGTTCGCTCAATAAAGATTCGATTCTTGTTCAGTAGTCTTTCGCAATCCTCAAGCTTCTCGGGGAATTGCTCGATAAACTCTTTAATCATCGCTGCACACTCATCCGTCATGTCTTGTGCCATACCACCGATGCGGGTGTAACTCGTCGTAAACCGCGCTCCAGTGAGGACATCAAAGATGTCATATAGCTTCTCGCGCTCACGGAACGTCCAGAGCAAAATCGTCAGCGCTCCGACATCCATCGCCATCGTTCCGAGCCAGGTCAAGTGAGAAGAGATCCTTGCAAGCTCGCAACAGACAACACGGATGTACTTCGCCCGTTCGGGAATCTCGAGACCCGCCAGTTTTTCGACTGCGAGGACGTAACCAACATTATTCGAGAGAGGTGCCAGATAATCCAGACGATCAGTGTGGGTGATGAACTCGTGATAGCTGCAGTTCTCTGCAAGCTTCTCGTACCCTCGATGGAGATATCCCAGTTCAGGTACTGCCTTGATGATCGTTTCTCCGTCGAGTCGTAGGAGAATTCTCAAGACGCCGTGAGTAGCCGGATGTTGCGGTCCCATGTTGAGGACCATATCGCTCTCCAGGGCATCTTCGACGAGAACGCTCGTGTCCTCGTCTTCGAGAGCCATTAGGATTTTGCTTCTTTGGATTTCTTCAGGCTGCATTGCGTCCGTGTCCCCATTCCATAGGCCGCGATCTATTGATCAGTCAGATGGAAACTATTTCTTTGGAAGTGAGAGAGAGCCCGGGATGCCCATCAGTGGAAAGTCCTTGCGGAGGGGAAAATATTCGAACTCGTCTGGCATATAAAGTCTGCGCAGATCGGGGTGCCCTTCGAAGATTATCCCAAACATGTCGTACGCCTCGCGCTCGTGCCAGTTTGCGGTAGACCACACCGAGCTCACAGTCGGGACTCTCAAGTCACTCTCGTCGACAGACATCTTCAGCCGCAGTCGAAATCTGTTTTTCAAAGAGAAAATGTGGTATACGACTTGGAATCGCTCGGTGGGTGTGTACATGTCCACGCCGCTCAGGTCTTCAAGAAGAATGAAGCTAAGCTCCTCATCATGCTTCAGGAAATCACAGACGCGGACAATATCTTCCTTCTTGACTACAACGGTAAGCTCACCACGGAATTCACTACCAGAAAGGACGGAATCTTTGAAGTGCGCGTTTAGCTTCTCGAGGACTCGATCGTTCAAGGAGCTACTCATTCAACGGTCACCGGCTCCCTTTCGCCAGCCTTGGCACCTTGTTGGACTCTCTTTTGAAGCTCCATGAGACCCTTTAGCAAATTGTCTGGTCGCGGCGGGCATCCTGCGACGTACACATCAACCGGAACGAACAGGTCAATCCCCTGGACGACGGGATACGAACGATACATCCCTCCTGACGAAGCACAAGCGCCCATAGCGATGACCCATTTGGGGTCCGGCATCTGGTCATATATTTTCCTGACAACCTTTGCCATCTTATACGTGACTGTTCCGGCAACAATCATGACATCACATTGTCGCGGCGAAAAACGCATGACTTCTGAACCAAACCGTGCAATGTCGTGACGGGGGTCGCCGGCAGACATCAGCTCGATCGCACAGCAGGAAATCCCCATTGGCATGGGCCAAAGGGAATTCTTCCGGCACCAGTTGATCATTTCTTCGAGTTTTGTCGTCAGAAAACCGTCAGATGACAGAGGCCCTAATCCCACCGAAGTGCTCCTTTCCGCACGATATAGAAATACCCAAGGAATAGTATCGCTATGAAAATAAACATCTCGATGTACGCAAACATTCCAAGCTGCCTAAAGACCACCGCCCATGAATACAGGAAGACAACTTCGATATCGAATATAATGAATAGCATCGCAATGAGGTAGAACTTCACAGAGAAACGCTCCCGGGCTGTCCGCACCGGCTCCATCCCACTCTCGTACGTCGACAGCTTTTCCTCATTCGGATTCTTCGGCCCGAACCACTCGGACGCCTTCGACATAATTACGCCGAAAGCGAGAGCGAAGAGGA
>CAYHSB010000087.1:0-7082 GCA_964359185.1 uncultured Chitinophagales bacterium | reverse complement strand
CGAGTCGTCGACAACTCGTTGAGGAGCTATGAACGTGCTGCGAGGTGCAATCATTGGTGTCGGCAATATCGCCCTGAAAGGGCACCTGCCTGCCTATCTTCAGGATGAGATGTTGAAAAAGGAGATGGTGCTCGTCGCGGTCGCTGATCTCTCTCCTGCCAATCTTGCAAAGGCGAAAGAGTTTTTGCCCGCTGCCCGGACCTACACGTCCACTTCAGACCTGTTCAGCAGTGAAGGGCTTGACTTCGTCGACATTTGTTCACCCCCTCACAGTCGGGGAGAGATTATCAAAGAAGCTCTGGATCACAGCTGTCACATCGTGTGTGAGAAACCACTGGCGACGAGCGCTTCAGAAGGAAAGAGGATTGCTGAGAGGATTCGAAACAAGAATGTTGTATTCGTTCCGTGCCACCAGTATCGATACTCAACGGTCTGGAGGTCAGTAAAGGAGATCATCGACAACGACGAGCTTGGAAAAGTTTTCATGGCTCAGTTCAACGTCTTTCGTATGAAGGCTGATTCTGGAACCCCTGAGTGGCAATCGAACTGGCGCGTGGATCCGAAAACCAGCGGCGGCGGGATTGTCGTTGACACAGGCTCTCATTATTTGTATCTTCTCTCATACCTTTTTGGAAAACCTCAGCGAATCACGGCACGCACCGCCACACTCCGGCATCACGATTATCCGGTGGAAGACACAGCACTTATTATTGCAGAGTACAACCACCTCGTTGCACAGATAAATCTTACTTGGGCTGCCGATCGACGCGACAATAGAAACTCCATCATTGGCGCAAAGGGCAGCCTTTTCACCAGCGGCGATCGAATCCTTCTCAGCCTCGATGGGGTACAAAAAGAGTACCCAGGCGAAGACGTCTCAAACAAAGCCACCTACGTCCGGTGGTATGCTGACCTTCTGAAGGAATTCGCCAATCGGGTAAAGACTGGAAACCGCTCCTTCGATCTTCTTGATGAAGCCTTGAACATTCTGTCCTGGACAGAATCCTGCTACGAATCAGCCGCGAAAGGAATGACCATCTCCGTTCAATGAAGAAGCTCAGGATTATATTCCTCCCTGTTGGTGGTGCAATCTTTGCGTTCCTTGTGTACCAGTTCGGAATCGACGTTATCGTCGATAATATCGCGAGGACTGGCTGGGGCATTCTTCTAGTCTTCTCCACATACCTCGTCGTATATTTCTTGAACGCCGTCACTTGGTGGATCATCCTCGACAAAGACACCGAGCATCTCAGCTTCCCTCACGTTTTTAGCGTCATCGTCACTGGCTTCGCAATCAATTATGTTACACCAGTGGTAAGCCTCGGTGGAGAGCCGTATAAGGCGTATACACTGGCAAAGAAGATCCCGACGCGAGAGTCTGCCTCGTCCGTCATCCTCTACACGATGCTCCACATGCTCTCACACCTTTTTATCTGGTTGACAGCAATTGTTCTTGCAGTCCTCTATGTTCCGCTCACCCTTTTGTACACTACGCTCCTCGTGGTTATCAGCACGATCGTTGTGCTCCTTACGCTCTTCTTGTTCTCCAAACATCGCGAGGGTATCTTTGAGAAACTCTTGCGCCGTCTTGAGAAATTCCGCTTCCTCCGGAAATTGACGGCAAAGATCAAGACAAAGGAGGAAACGCTCCTCCATATCGACGCGAATATCGTGCGGTTCTATGGAGAAAGGAAGTCACGCTTCTATTCAGCCCTTGCTCTTGAATATCTCAGTAGGGTCGCCGCCGCCTTCGAAATCTATCTCATCTTTCGTCTCATCAACGTCGATATCAGCTATCTCGATGCATTCTACATCTTTGCTGCTTCATCATTAGTAACAAACGTCATCTTTTTTGTCCCGTTTGAGCTCGGGGTAAAAGAGGGCGGTTTGATATTCATTCTCCAACAACTTGCCCTGTCCCCCGCACTGAGCATTTACATTGGCATCATGAGCAGGATAAGGGAATTCTTCTGGATCCTCATCGGCTTGCTCTTCATGGCCATCAACGGCGGGCGCCACGATAAGGTGAAGCGCGGGGCACTTTTTCAGGAAGAGAGCGTATGAAGACGAAGGCAGTTCTCTTTGACTTCGGTGGAACGCTTGACTCAGATGGAGTCCATTGGAGCGAGCAGTTTTTTGCCGTGTATCATCAAGTCGGTTCCGCGGTCTCACGCGAGAGGTTCGACCAAGCATTCCTCGAAGCCGACAGGATCATTGCCTCCTCGTACGACGTGCGTGGGTACTCACTGAAGCAACTTCTTGAACTTCAAGTCTCCCTCCAATTTGAGAACCTGAGATTCGAGGATGAGCAGTGGAAGAGGAGAATCATCGAGGCGTGTTATACATCCGCCAAGGGAACAATTGAGCGAAACCGGGATATCCTCTCACGGCTCCACAACCGATACAAGCTCGGTGTGATTTCAAACTTCAGTGGAAACTTAGAAGTCATCTGCCGCGAGTTCAAAGTTGAGCCATTTCTTGACCTCATTCTGGATTCTGGTAATCTCGAGGTGAGCAAGCCGGACCCAAGGATCTTCGAAATCGCCGTGGAACGCTTGGGCTTGAATCCATCTGAGTGCTATTACGTCGGAGATTCATTTGAACGTGATATCTTGCCTGCAAGAGAGGTTGGTCTCAACACAATCTGGCTGCGTGGGGCAAATGGTCGGGCATGTCCCGATCCGTCGAAAGTCAATTACATCATTTCAACTCTACCCGAAATCGAACACATCCTGTTGAAAGAAAGGAGACAGTAAATGATTGAGCGGGAAACCTCTGTAAGTCCTGCGAAAGGAAGATTGGGCATTCTCATCGTCGGAATGGACGGAGCTGTTGCAACTACCTTTATGGGTGGGGTCTTTGCTGTCCGAAAAGGGCTTGCAAAACCGATTGGGAGTTTGACACAGCTTGCCACTATCAGACTGGGAAAACGAACTGAGCATCGTTT
This sequence comes from uncultured Chitinophagales bacterium, assembly GCA_964359185.1. Classification (GTDB taxonomy): domain Bacteria; phylum Bacteroidota; class Ignavibacteria; order UBA10030; family JAHEZR01; genus CAYHSB01. The sequence goes on along the minus strand of CAYHSB010000087.1, from coordinate 4,135 downwards.
CCCTCTCATCCGTGATTTCGTTCCTCTGGCGAATCTCAAGGACCTCGTCTTTGGTGGATGGGACATCCGAAATGAGAATGGCTACCAAGCTGCAGAGAGAGCTGGTGTCCTCGATCAGAACCATCTCAACGCTATAAGAACCGAAATGGAAGCACTCCACCCGATGAAGGGAGTGTTTGACCAGTATTACGTTAAACGACTGACGGGAAAGCATGTGAAGAAGGGAAAGAACAAGCTTGAGTTGGCTGAGCAGCTTAGGGATGATATCCGGAGTTTTCGGAGGAAGCAAAGGGTGGACCGCCTCGTCATGATCTGGTGTGGGAGTACGGAGATCTACCTTCAGCTAGCATCAGTTCATCAGTCATTGAAGAAATTTGAAGAGGGATTGAAGAAGAATAGCATAGATATTTCGCCCAGCATGATTTATGCATACGCGGCGCTTATGGAAGGAGTACCTTTTGCTAATGGCGCGCCTCACCTATGTATTGATATCCCAGCACTAACGCAGTTGGCGATCGACAGGAATGTTCCAGTCATGGGGAAGGATTTCAAGACCGGTCAAACGCTAATGAAAACTGTGATCGCGCCGATGCTGAAGGCAAGGATGCTGGGCTTGAAGGGTTGGTTCTCCACGAACATCCTCGGTAACCTTGACGGTGAAGTCCTTGATGATCCTGAGTCATTCCGCTCGAAGGAAGTGAGCAAACTCGGCGTGCTCGAGTACATCTTGCAGCCTGACTTGTACCCGGATCTTTACAAAGACTACTACCATAAAGTTCGCATCAATTACTATCCGCCTCGGGGCGATAATAAGGAAGGATGGGACAACATCGACATCTTCGGATGGCTCGGCTATCCGATGCAAATCAAAATTGACTTCCTCTGCAGAGATTCTATTCTTGCTGCGCCAATCGTCCTTGACATCCTTCTCTTTCTAGACCTGGCACAGCGGAGTGGAATGCGGGGGATACAGGAATGGATGTCCTTCTATTTCAAGACACCTATGCACGCACCTGGTATTTATCCTGAGCATGACCTCTTCATCCAGATCATGAAACTCAAGAATCGACTTCGACACCTCATGGGTGAAGAGCTCATCACGCATCTCGGGTTGGAATATTACGAGTAGATTAAGAGAGCGCTGACGTCGATTGAAAATCGACGCCTCACTAGAGTACAAATCCCCGATGGGTTTCGTGTTTTCATCAGCCGTCCGCTGAAGCGAACGGCTGCGCATAGTTTGGCTCATACAACAGGTTATGGAAAAACGGTTTTCTCGGAAAAGGAGCAGCCCCGCGTCAGAGCATTGCGCCAGTGTATCTGCGGCCTCTCTCTTTTTCTAGGTTTTGTGTTTCCCCTTCAAGCCCAAAGGCTCACCCTCTTTACGGAAAACCCTCTAGCTGTAGGAAACGGGAATCTAGTCATCGGGTTGGGGGCTGAGTACCGGAATAAGAATACAGCTACCCCACTGAGTGCACCCACATCACTCTTGAAAATTCTCATTATGAGGAGTTACGTCAGCCTCGGAAAGATCGTCGATGTTGTGATCGACTGACGTGGTCGACTCTTCGGCAAGCAAGGAACAAAGAGGAAGGTATTCGACTGGGGCGTTCGGTTCTTCGTCAGGAAAGAGTTTTCTCTCTGGTGAGACGTCAGTCCCGAAATTTACTGAATGCCCTCACTTCTTCCCCAGCATGTGCAATTGCCACAACTCACGACTACTTGTATGGATAAACGGCAAGATTGCGAGCTGGCCAGTCTTACCTATACTTTTCTCGAGGTAAGCCAGTTCAGTAAATTTTTCTTTTATCTCTGGATCTGGGGTAACTCGAAAGCCAGCCTCTCGCATTAACAAGATACCTTTCGCTCTGATGGATAGCTCGACCTGAAGCCGAAGCAGGCATAGCATGTCGGCAACGAGCTCGCCCGGAAACCTGCTCTTGAGTGACTGAAGATAGAGACCTACCCTCGTCTCTGATATCTTCCCTGTCGTTATCATTTCGAGCAAGTGCGTATCTGTGTCTAAACCAACTCCTAACCAGTTCCGTGTGGCTTTCTCACTTTGACTGAAGACAATGATAAAGGTCGCTGGAAGAACAATCAAGATAACTACGGTGGATAATTGAGGTGAAAAGATGAAGTGGTTATAGAACGAATGAATGACTACGGCTATACAGAATCCCGGCAAAAAGACCGGGAGTTTCTCTGAGGATTTTCGCTCCGACAGACTCTTCGAAATGACTCCAAATAGCGCGGTGGTCCCACCGTGCATCACTGCTGTTCCAAAACCACGCAAGATCCACAGGAAGAGGTTCGAATGGGAAATCGCTTGCAGGTACTGAACGTTCTCAAGAAAAGCAAAGCCCGCGCCTACAGCAAATCCATAGATCGCAGCGTCGACCATAAATCCAAGCTTTTTCCTTCTGATGAGATAAACCAAGAAGATCCCCTTCATGAATTCCTCGACGATAGGAGCCCCATAGAGAGGATAAATCACTTCATCTAACTTCCCCCAGGTCATCAGCGATTCGTAAATCAGAGAAGAAATCAAAGCTGCGACACTTCCCATAAGGATGGTCAACAATAACGACCTTAGTTTCACCAGCTTGTAGCTGTCAAGAAGAATTAGCGCGGCGAGAAACACGAACACGGGAAGTATGCTGACGACGACTTTAAGCATTCAGCGCTGCGTGCCAATTAACGGGGATCGTTGGGGTTTTTCGGCGAGACAACAACGAGGCACGGATTTCAGATGCGAGGGTCATTTGAGCAACTTCAGCGAAATCATGAACTCCTCTGTCTGATGGCCCTTTTCTACTGCCACCGCGTAGCCAAGAGAAAGTGTTGACTCAAGTGTCGAAAAAATGACAAGCCGAAAATCGAGTTGAGCACCAAAATCGATGAGCGATCTTCTCTCATGGTCATCATCGATATTTGTGGCCATGCCAGAGGAGAATAGTATAAGCTGCGTCCAATTACAGTACAGCGTCGAAAAACCAAAACGACGAAACCTCAGGGGAGGCAGCGTCCACTCGAGCAACAGCTTTCCGTAATTCGTGCCACCAATCGCATTCAGCTCCACACCTGGAAAGCTATAGAACTCCCGGTATCTTCTCGCTTCCTGATGATCAACCCAATTGTTTCCAAATCCACCAAAATAGAAATTGGCAAGCGGCTCCCTTCTCTCGCCGAATGAATACCCAAACGAACTCCGGAGCCAGATCGAAGAATGGTTGATGGGAAGCAAGATACCATAATCAAAGTTCATCAAGACGCGTGAGAAGAGCTTCGCGTTCACATAGTTATTATAGGAGAGAAGCTGCCATTCAATCCCTTTTTCGTCCTCCACCGCACCAAGAGATTTCAGTGTGTAATGATAATTCAGCCTTCCGTTGACAGAAAGAAATCTGTCAAAAGATGTGGTGACATTCTGAAACTCAGGCAATCGCTCCAATCCGCCGAACCGGGAAATGCTGAAGAAGTAATCCATCGTCTCGGGTTCATCAAAAACTAGGAAATCCTTGTACTGAAGCGTCGCCGAATATCCTTTTCGACTCGTTTTTGTCGGACCAAACAGATCATAGAAAGAGGCTGCATTGTACGTGGCTTTGAGATTCCACTGTGCGTAGCGGAAATTCAACGCCGCGTGCAGTCTCTCCTTCGGCGGCAAATTCCTATTCGGAGTATAGGACGCCGTGACGTCGAGGGTACTCCACATGATCAAGTCTGAAAAATTCAGGCGAAGGCCGTATGCTGCAAAGTCCTTGTACCCTTCCACGACTGGATATCCGGAGGTCAACCTTGTGTTCTTGAAGGGACTGTATTCACCAGAGAAGGTCGTATCGATATCAATGGACGAGGGTGAAGGTGGTGCAAGATGCCACGTCGTGACGACGGGATGCTTTTCTACAACCTCCTGACCCAAATACTTTATGACGTTTACATCCGTAACAACCTTGTTGGCAATGACGACGGGGACGAAGCCCTTCCCTGTGTAGCTAAAGACAATCACTGAATCGCTCGAGACAGGGACAGGCCTAAAGTAACCTGTTTCGCAATTGCTGATCCCCTCCATATTCTTCTTCTCGACATCGTACCGAAAAACGTTCGAAACGCCACTGCGGTACGATGAGCC
>CAYHSB010000086.1:0-7110 GCA_964359185.1 uncultured Chitinophagales bacterium | reverse complement strand
AGAAACACCGGGCCTCTCATAACAGCGATCGTGCATGGTCGTAGTTTTCCCAGAGTCACTCGACAGGTAGCTCCTAGCCCATCAAGGAAAAACACTAGCTGGAGATCTCGCACTCCGAGTGAAAACCACCCGCACTGGCATCTGGGTTGCCCTACTTCTGGAAATTCTTATCCTTGTAGCACTGACGAGCAGGATTGGTGGCGAGCCATATTTTCAGTCGACCTTTCTTAATTATTCAAACATTTCTCAGGTGCTTCGTGCGGTGTCGTTCATCGCCATTATGGCCGTTGGGCAAGCCGTGGTTATCATCTCAGGTGGAATTGACCTTGCTGCGGGTTCGATCCTCGGTCTGGCGGGTGTGGTAACGGCTCTTGCGCTTAACGAGAATCTCCCGGTCTCGATTTCTATCCTCGTGGGGCTTGCGGTCGGCCTCGTCGCGGGTGGGGGCAGCGGACTGCTTGTCACAAAGGCAAAGCTTCCACCCTTCATTGCGACTTTAGGCATGCTCAGCGTGGCGCGTGGAGTCGCCTACGCAATCACAGGCGGAGAGACGATTCGGAATCTCCCGAAGAATTTTCTTTTCATTGGCCAGGGTGAGCTCGTCGGGGTCCCAATACCTGTGTGGGTTATGCTTATCTTTGCGGTTGTCATTGCATACTTCCTCTCGGCGACAATGTGGGGACGGTACGCCTATGCAATTGGGGGTAACGAGGAAGCTGCGAGACTCAGCGGAGTTGCTGTTAACTGGATGAAGTTGCTCTTTTACCTAATGGCTGGTCTCTCGGCGGCCGTCGCAGGGGTGCTTTACGTGGCTCGCTTTGGTGTTGGGCAATCGACGGCTGGACTCGGGTACGAACTAGACGTGATCGCTGCAGCTGTCATCGGTGGAGTGAGTCTTTCCGGAGGAAGAGGGACGATCACTGGAGTCATCCTCGGTTCGATTCTCATGGGCGTGCTGCGCAATGGACTTGTCCTCTTGAATGTCTCAGCATACTGGCAGCAAGTTGCAATCGGCGCGGTGATAATACTCGCAGTCATTCTCGACCGTCGATCAAAAGCATGAGTCAATTTCCATTGTCAGTCTTAAGTCCCAAATGCGGAATCTCTGGCGTTCAAACTCAAATCCTAAACATCACGTAATCTTACCTATGAGACCTCTAATCGCTACCTTTTTCTGCTCACTATTGGTATTCTTCTCTGGTTGCACCAAGAAGGAAAGAGTCTGGACATTTGCTCTCGTCCCCAAGCTCCTGGACAATCCTGTTTTCCAAGTTGCCCACGAGGGTGCCCTGGCTGCAGCGAAAGAGCTTGGTGAGGGGAAAATTGAAATCCAGTGGGCGGGACCTGTGACGTCCGACGCTGCGCAGCAAGCACAGATCATCGAAAGTCTCATCGAGAGGAAAGTCGATGGGATTGCCATTTCAGTGAACGATGCCGATGCTCTGAAAGATGTGATCAACAAAGCGATAGACACAGGAATTCCGGTGGTCACATTCGATTCGGATGCACCCAAGAGCAAACGCATCTCATTCTATGGAACGTATAACTACGGCAGCGGAAAGACCATGGCCGAGTTGTTGATCAAGTTTATGGGGAAGGAAGGAAAAGTTGCGTTGCTGACAGGAACTCCCGGAGCACCAAACCTCGAAGAGCGAATCAACGGATTCAAAGACTATATCAAAGACTTTCCTGGCATCAAGATCGTTGACATCCAGGCATGCTACGATGACATCAACAAGGGGGTGAGCCAGATGGAGGCTGTCATGCAAGCGCACCCGGACCTTAAGGGCTGGGTGCTCATCGGAGGGTGGCCGCTATTCACACCGCCTCCGGGACCGCTCGCGGGAAAGCAGCCTGGGAAGATCACTGTGATTGCCTTCGATGCCTTGCCCGAAGAGCTGGAGTATGTGCGGCAAGGGTATGTGCAGGGGCTCGTTGGACAAAAGTTGTTTGGCTGGGGCTATGAGAGCGTCCGATTGCTGAAAGGCATAAAGGAAGGAAAAACCTTTCAGCCGGTCATCGACTCTGGAGTGGACATCGTGACCAAAGAAAATGTTGAGGAATACGCGCTCAAATGGAAGACGAAGAAGTTTTAGGAATTAGGCACACTGATGAATGAACGAGTCGTTTGTCCGTGCAAATCCGTATTTTTTCGTGGCATCAGTGTCCCATTCCTCCTCACCACAGTCATTATTATTTCAGTACTCAATCTGCCAGATCACATCATCTTAGGTCAGTCCATGACAGCCGAAGCACGTTGGGTCGACAGCACACTCGCAGGCATGACGCTTGAGGAAAAGGTCGGTCAGCTTTTCATCGCGGATTTCGTTGCGATCTACAGCCACGAGGAAAGTGAGAACTTCGCTCGGATCAAACGTCAGATCAAGGATTACCACGTCGGGGGGATCATCCTCGCCGGTGGGGGTGTTTACGATATTGCGCTCATGACAAATGAGCTGCAGCGTCTCTCAAAGACTCCTTTGATTGTTGCTGCAGACCTTGAAGCTGGCCTGGGTTTCTGGCATCCCTGGCGATTCGTGAAAGGACGTGCCCCTGACTTGCCGAAGTTCGTCTCGGGAGGCGGGACGGTTTTTCCCGGAAACATGGCGCTCGGTGCAACTGGCAGTGAGGAGTACGCTTACGAAGTGGGAAAAGTCACCGGGGAAGAGGCGCGCGCGGTAGGAATCCATTGGCCCTATGCACCCGTCATCGATGTAAACAACAATCCGAAGAACCCGATCGTCAACACGCGATCATTCGGAGAAGATCCTGAACTTGTGGCGAGACTGGGGGCTGCTTTCATTCGCGGCTGCCAAGATGCTGGGGCCCTCGCTACAGCGAAGCATTTTCCGGGCCACGGCGATACTGAAGAAGATTCCCACATGAAACTACCCGTTCTAGGTTTTGACCTGAACAGACTGGAGTCTGTCGAGCTCGTACCATATGTTCGAGCAATTAGAGCGGGCGCAAAGTCGATAATGAGTGCCCATATCGCACTGCCAAAGCTTGATCCTAGTCGTCGTCCTGCAACACTTTCAAGGCCTATTCTAACGAATCTTCTCAGAGAGAAATTGAAGTTTGATGGCATCATCGTGACGGATGGTCTCACGATGCAAGGGGTGACAGACAATTACAGCGTGACCGAAGCGGCTTTGCTGGCAATTCAGGCTGGGGCTGATGCGCTTCTCGTTTCGCCCGACATCGAAGCTGCCTACAACTATCTTGTCGACGCAGTCAGGCGGGGCAAAATCGCTGAGGCAAGACTCGATTCATCGGTGAGGAGGATGCTTTCCGCAAAGGGTTGGCTTGGTCTTCAGAAGAAACGTTACGTCGATATAACAAAGATATCAAAGACCGTTGGTGCACCTGCTTCCGAGAACCTCTCTAAGAAGATTGCACGTGATGCCATTACACTATTGGAGAATAACAATCGAACTCTGCCGATCAATAGAGACAAAAGTCTGAAAGTTGCGGTGGTTGTTCTGTCCGACATTCCAAATCGAGAGTATGGCCGAGAGTTTATTTCCCTCCTGCAAGAAAAATATTCTGGGTTGACCGTATCGTATATCAACGGGGAAACAGAGGATGGTGCAATATCGGAGGCGCTGCGGAATGCAAAGCGTAGTGACGTCACTTTACTCCCGACGTACATCTCGCTCGGATCCTGGAAGGGTGCTCTTCGATTGCCCAAGTCAGTAAAAAAATTCGTCCGAAGCGTTGCTTCGATAAAGAAACCTGTTATCGCCATCTCATTTGGCGACCCGTACATAATCTCAGAAATGCCGAGACTGTCGGGAACGCTTTGTGCCTATTCTGGCAGCCGCGTCGTGGAAGAAGCAGTGGTAGGGGCGCTTCGAGGAGAGATTGATATCAAAGGAAAACTTCCGGTGACGATCCCGCCACGCTACAAGAGAGGGCACGGCATAGAACTCAAGAAGTCTGCAGATTAGCATAATCACCTTCGAGAGAAGAACCGCTATGAAAGATGAATTCACACCAACAAGAGCTGACAAATTCACGTTTGGTTTGTGGACAGTTGGAAACAGAGGCCGAGATCCTTTTGGGGATTTCGTTCGTCCTCCACTTAAGCCAACATACGTTGTCCAGAAATTGAGTGACCTGGGAGTATATGGGGTAAACCTCCACGACAACGACCTGGTACCCATCGATGCTACACGTCGGCAGCGCGACAAGATTGTGAAGGAATTCTTGAAAGCCCTGGGGGACTATGACATGTGCGTGCCGATGCTCTCGACGAATCTTTTCTTCGACCCGATTTTCAAGGATGGCGCTTTTACTTCAAACGATCCGGAGGTACGAGCATTCGCAATTCAGAAGGTGTTGCGATGCCTGGAGCTAGGAGTAGAGCTGGGTGCCCATATTTTCATCTTCTGGGGAGGAAGAGAGGGCACTGAGGTCGATGCGTCGAAAGACCCCGTTGAGGCGTTGAAGCGGTATCGTGAGGCACTGAACTTCATAGCGGAGTATAGTCTTGACAAAAAATATGGGTTCAGGTTTTGTCTTGAGCCAAAACCAAACGAGCCCCGTGGTGACCTCTTTCTGCCAACAACTGGCTCTATGCTTGCTTTCATTGAGACGCTTGACCATCCAGAACTATTCGGAGTAAACCCGGAATTAGCGCACGAGCATATGGCGGGCTTGAATTTCGCCCATGTTGTCGCTCAAGCACTCGAAGCGGGTAAGTTATGGCACGTTGATCTGAACGCTCAGAAGCTGACAAGGTTCGATCAGGATTTGAGATTTGGCTCTGAAGACCTCAAAGGAGCTTTCTTTCTTGTGAAGGTTCTCGAGGACAATGGCTACGACGGCCCTCGCCAGTTCGATGCGCATGCCTATCGAACAGAGGATGAACAGGGCGTCTGGGATTTCGCACTCGGTTGTATGAGGACGTATAAGATTCTCAAGGCCAAGGTGAAGAAATTTAATCAGGACCCAGAGATAAAAGAGATTCTGGGTGGATTCTCCGCCACAGGCGGATGCGCCTCTGGCGCAAAGATTCAAGTCGACGACTCGACTCGTCGAGATTCAGGATTGGAGAAGATGACGGAGAAGTACAGCAGGAAGAATGTTGCACTGCTCCTCGCACATAAATTTGATCGGCAGAAAATCGCGGCGAGAGGATTTGGATATGAAAGGCTCGATCAACTAACAGTGGAAATCTTGATGGGGGTGCGTTGACCCCCGAATCCTTCGGGGTAAAAGTCCCATGAAGGCTCTCAACTTTCTTGGAAGTGGCAAGCTTGTGGTTGTCGAAGTTCCAGATCCGAAGCCGGGTCCAGAAGAGGTAGTTGTGCGTGTGCAGACGGCTGCGGTTTGCGGGACGGATCTTCACCTTTTGAAACGGCCCGAAGCAGAACAGTACTGGATTAACGGAAGAAGAGTTGTTCCCGGCCATGAGCCTGTTGGAATAGTGGTTCAAGTCGGAATGGGCATTCAGTCCGTTAGACCTGGGGAACGAGTCCTTGTATACGGACTTGCAAGTTGTGGAAGATGCAAGTGGTGTCGAAGTGGTTATCTCGTCCATTGTAAGCAACTGAAAGGAATGGGAAGAGACTGGGATGGTGGAGATGCAGAGTATATCCTCGCACCAGCGCGAAATTGCATTAAGCTACCAGATTATTTTCCATTTGAAGTTGCAAGCACTCTTGCTTGTGCTGGGATTACTGCATATCAGTCAGCGAAAGATCTAAGGCTGTCGGGCTTGGATACACTTGCTATCTTTGGACTCGGACCGGTTGGGCTCTGTGCAGCCATCATTGCTCGTCAAATGGGTGCCGATGTCCTTGGAGTAGATATAAGAGGAGAGAGAATAAAACTTGCGGCGTCCTTGGGGTTCGAAGTGATTATAAATGCAAACGAGACGGATCCGGTGGAGGCTATTCGAGATTTCACGCGGGGTGAGGGTGTGAGTGCTGCAATGGAGTGCGTCGGCAGCACAATGACTCAGAAACAAATGCTCGAGGTTCTCGCTCCCCTTGGACGAGGGATCTTCGTTGGACTGGATGCTGGTCCGATCACCCTGAATCTTGAATCCTACATCATAAACAAACAGCTCACGCTCACTGGTGCAGCAGCACATAAAATCGATTCGATGGAGGAATTGCTTGCGTTTACAAAGGTCAATAAACTGTCGTTCGAGAAAATCATCACGCATCGTTTCCCGCTCTTGGAGGCAGAGGAGGCCTTCCGAGTGGCAGCGACTGGAACAACGGGAAAAGTTATTTTGAATATTCACTAGTGCCATTCCAACTAATTTTACCAAATCCCGCTGACGGCGGGATGCAGGTAAAATTATTGTTCCGAAGGAATGGCTTCGCCATTGGAATGAGCATCCCGCTACTTCTTTTGTGGCGGGATTAGTAAATAATAGTTGGATGAGCACTAGTACGCCTGGAATATCGGAAGGAGGTAGTCCATGAAAGGAATTCAATTCGTAACAGATGAAAAGGGAGTGAAGCTTGCTGTGCTGATAAACCTGAAGAAGCACGGCGAGGTGTGGCAAGATTTCTACGATACTCTCATCGCGCGGCTCCGGGCAGAGGAGCCAAGAGAGTCTCTTGCCTCGGTGAAAAAGAGGCTGCGTAAACAGGGAAAGCTGAATGGATGATTATACTATTGCGTTCGCTCGGTCGGGGCGTAGAGAGCTGGAAGAGCTTGACGCTGCCCTCGTGAAGCGAATACTCCAGCGAATTGAGTCCCTAGCTGAAGATCCGCGTCCTCGGGGCTGCCGTAAATTGCGAGGTGAAGAAAATCTTTGGAGGATTCGAGTTGGAACTTATCGGGTTGTTTATTCGATCAATGATACAAAAAAGTCACTCGACATAATTATTGTTCGTCATCGCAGTAAAGCATATGAGTGACGGGGTCGATAAGATCACGTATCGGTTCCCACTCTCCAAGGTCGGGGAGACTTTTCGGGTGGCGCAGATTGGGACCTCGGGAAAAATCATTTTTAATATGGATGAGTGACAAGTCAATTGAATTGGTGACCACAATGTGCCGTGGTGACCGGTAAGACAATAATCAGGAGGAACATGAAAACTCCCTGGCGACTCCGGGATTTAACCCTTAGCGAGATAAAGAAGAAGA
>CAYHSB010000085.1:0-7192 GCA_964359185.1 uncultured Chitinophagales bacterium | reverse complement strand
CTCGTATGCCGATTTCGAGCGACTCGTTCAGCCCAAAGTCGCAGAGATTTCTACACTGCCGACGGAATTAACACGATAATTGTGGTTGCACTCCGTTGAAGAAGAACAATCTTGCGCTCGGCATCGACCTTGGCGGAAGCGCCATCAAAGCCGGCATCGTAGATGCTCAAGGCGAGATACTGCGGGATACAACAGTTCCCGCTGAAGCCCAGTTAGGTCCAGCGCACGTCATTGACCAGATCAAGAAGAGCATTCGCCAACTCCTCGATGGCTTCTCCATCAAGGAGGAAGGTTTTGTGGGAATAGGTGTCGGCTCACCTGGATCAGTGGACCTCGACGGAGGCACAGTCAAGTATCCACCAAACTTCCCCGGCTGGACTGTTGTGCGACTCGGTGAGGCATTACAGAAGGAATTCGGTTTGCGCACCGAAGTTGACAACGATGCAAACGCCGCGGCGGTCGGTGAAGCGAAGTTCGGCGCTGGTGTCGGGTATAAAGATTTCATCATGGTGACTCTTGGAACCGGCGTTGGCGGCGGTCTCATCCTCGACGGCAAGCTTTACCGCGGACCATTCGGCGGCGCAGGCGAGCTCGGACACATGACTATCGATTACAATGGACCACTGTGTAACTGCGGCAGCCGCGGCTGTGTGGAAGCACATGTGTCTGCAAAGTATCTGACACAGCGAGCGGTGGAAAGGGTACAGCGTAATCCAGAATCGAAAATCCTCAAGTTAGTTGAAGGCGACGTCACGAGAATTAATCCAAAGATCGTTTCGCTTGCAGCACAGGAGGGTGATTCTACGGCTCTGGGAATCATCGAAGATACGGGAACGTACCTCGGCGTTGGTCTCGCAAACGTGGTAAATTTACTAGACGTTAGGATTATTATCATCGGTGGTGGAATCGCACGCGCCGGCAAACCTCTCTTCGATGCGGTGGAGGAGAGCGTGAAGAAGCATGTCCTCAGACCGATGTCAGAAGGTTTAGAGGTTCTTCCTGCGAAGCTTGGCAACCAAGCCGGAATCCTTGGAGCAGCGGCGTTAGTATTTTGAGGGGCAGCTTATCAAGCAATGAAGAGGATTCCATCTCACATATTCTACCCTCTCTCTGCTCTTCTGTACTTCCTTTTCGGTCTCCCCGTTTCCCTCTCTCAGACGAAAGCTCACACCGATACGACGAAGGAGTCTTCGAGGGGTGTCGACACCGTCGTTGTCTATTCAGCAAGTGATTCTATCACGTATTCTCTTTCCAATCGTGTGATGAATCTCTACGGAAAGGCGGATTTGAAATATCGAACCATCGAATTGAAGTCTGAGAGAATTGATTTGAATTGGAACACGTCAATCCTGAATGCCCGTGGAATCGCCGACTCAGCCGACACGACCGGAAAGAAATACAGGGGCTCGCCAGTTCTCATCGATGGCGGTGAGCAGTACAACGGCAGCACCATCTCCTACAATTTCAAAACTCACAAAGGGAAGATCACCCTTGCCCAGACAGAAATCGAAAAAGGATATTACCGTGGAGAAGACATCAAGAAAGTTGAAAAGGACGTGCTGTTCGTTGAGAACGGACGATACACAACGTGTGATAGGGACGATCCGCATTACCACTTCTTCAGCCCGAGGATGAAGGTTATCGTCAACGATAAAGTCATCGCAGCACCGATATACCTTTACATTGGGGGTGTTCCGGTTTTTGCTCTACCGTTTGGTGTCTTCCCAAACCACAGCGGGAGACGGTCAGGAATCATCGCCCCAGCGTATGGAGATGATTTCCGCCGCGGGAGATATCTCACCCACCTCGGTTATTACTGGGCGATGAGCGATTATACAGACTTGAGTACGACGGCCGATTTGTATGCAAAAGGAGGGTGGGTTGCGCATTCGATGTTCCGCTATGCTCTCCGGTACGAGTTTGGCGGCAGCGTAAGCGCAAGTTTTACGAACACTCATTTCGGCGAAAAGCTCGATCCCGACCGAACAGAACAGCGCGAGTATAATGTCCACATCTCACACAATCAGCAGTTCAATCCGACGACGCGCGCGGATGTGGATTTTACGTTTACGAGCGGAAACTACTACCAGAACACAAGTACGAACCTTGGCGATCTCTTGCGACAGAATGTTGTCTCAAACGCTACACTTTACAAGACCTGGGAGGGAACGAACAACAGCTTCTCGCTCAACATCTACCGCGATCAGAACCTCCAGACGGGCGAGCTCTCTGAACGGCTACCAAGTATTAACTTCACACGAAATCAGAGTTTTCCATTCCGCCGAAAGCAGCGAGGTGACGGCCTCTCAGGTAGTATAGAGGAGTTTCAGTGGTATGAGCTAATTGGTTACAGTTATAGCGGGCAGGCGCTTAACGTCATCAGCAAGCGGAACGTCTTCTCAAACGATCCACTGCGGACGAAGACTGTTCAGCGTGACGACAGGCAAGGCGTCAGTCACAATGTCTCCATCAATGCTTCGCCAAAACTCGGTGAGCTTAGCGTGACTCCCTTTATCAATTATTCAGAACGATGGCATTCCAAGAGCATCCGAAAAACAAATTTCATTACCTCAACTGGAGGAGATTCGCTCGTTACCGAGGATGTGAAAGGTTTCAACGCTGTTCGGTTTTTCAGCTTGGGGCTCTCAGCAAACACGCGGTTCTATGGAATTTTCCCGATCAATGCCCTAGGTATGGGCAGTTTCCGGCACACAGTAACGCCTTCGATTTCCTACAACTTTCAACCTGATTTCTCCAAATCAAAGTTCGGGTACTGGGGGACGTATCGGACCAGCTCGGGCCAGGTGATTCCGTACAGCTTCCACGAGCGAGAAGTCTTTGGGGGCGCACCAATCGGTGAAGTTCAGAGCATCAGTCTAAGTGTCGGACATCTGTTTGAGATGAAAACGATCGTGCGGGATACATCAGACAAAGAAAAGAAATTTCAGCTCCTCAACCTCGGCACGAGCATTTCATACAATTTTGCAGCCGACAGTCTGAGGCTTTCTGAGCTCGGTTTGTCTTACAGAACGAACGTCGGAGACATCCTGAGCATCAGTGGAGGAAGCAGCTTCAACTTTTACAAGTTTGATCCCATCGCACACACCCGCGCCAATAAATTTCTCATCAGTGAGGGTGGTGGGATTGTACAACTCACGAATTTCTCCATCAACCTCTCCACGTCGTTGAGAGGAGAAAGGAAAGCCTCCACTAAAGGGGCTGTAGAATCGCTCGGGGAAGCTTCCTCACCGAGTGAAAGGAGAGAGTACCCAGGCCCTTATGACTATGGTCAACCGGACTTCAGCATCCCGTGGAATCTGTCACTGGCTTTCGACTATTTCATCAACCGGAGTGATCCGACGACCACATTTCGATCCTCCAATATTCGTGGATCCTTAAGCTTTGATCTCACAGAAAACTGGAAGATTTCAGCGAATGCCAATTACGATCTCATCAACAAGCAGATCGCTGCCCCTGTCATTAACATTTACCGCGACCTCCACTGCTGGGAGATGAACTTCAACTGGATTCCAACAGGGGGTTACCGAGGCTTCAGGCTTGAAATACGTGTGAAGGCCCCGCAACTTCAAGATCTCAAGATAACGAAACAGGGGAGTGCACGGGGTGTGTATTGACGATAGGATAAAAATGTGGAAAAAAGTTGAATCAGTGCCGGGAGTTCGATCGAAAAATCTTGGGATGGTTCTTAAACTAACCCTCACATTGCTAGAATTTTATGGACAGTCGGGGACGACTGTCCTACCAACTCAATGGGGGTAGGACGGGACTCCTGTCCCGTCCTCTGCGTAGCCCCCCGCACACTCCCAGGGTTATTTCACATGTCTATGCGCTCGCCTTTCTCTCCGCATAGTAATAGATGGGATCCTTCCTTCTGAGTATCGTGTCCTTCGTGATCTGACACTTCACAACGTTTTGTCGGAGCGGGAGGTGATACATGATATCGAGCATCACATCTTCGATGATTGAACGGAGAGCTCGAGCTCCCGTCCCTCGTTCCATCGCCCGCTGAACCACAGCCTTTCGCGCAGCCTCTTCAAATTCCAACTCCACACCTTCCATCTTGAACAATTTCTTGTATTGTTTCACGATGGCATTCCGTGGCTCCGTGAGAATGTTGAGAAGCGCATCTTCTGAAAGAGAATGAAGCGCCGCAATAACAGGCAGCCGTCCAACAAATTCTGGGATCATCCCAAATTTCAGCAGATCATCCGGCTCAACTTGCTGTAAGTACTCGTCAACGGTTCGGTCCTTCTTTCCACGGATGTTCGCACCGAAACCTACAGGGTTCTGGCTTATTCGTTTGGTGATGATCTTGTCCAGCCCCTCGAATGCTCCGCCGCAGACAAAGAGAATGTTCTTCGTATTCACATTGATTAGACTTTGCTCAGGATGTTTGCGGCCCCCTTTCGGCGGCACCCCGGCAATGGTCCCTTCAAGAATTTTCAGGAGCGCTTGTTGCACACCTTCGCCGGAGACATCACGTGTTATCGACGCACTGTCGCTCTTTCGCGCGATCTTGTCAATCTCGTCAATATAGACGATGCCTCTCTCCGCTTTTTCAACATTATAGTCCGCGTTTTGCAAAAGGTAAACAAGGATTGTCTCGACGTCGTCGCCGACGTAGCCTGCCTCTGTTAGTGTCGTCGCATCGGCGATAGCAAAGGGAACATCGAGGATTCGAGCAAGGGTTTGTGCTAGAAGAGTTTTGCCGGTTCCTGTCGGACCGATGAGGAGAATGTTACTCTTTTCGATCTCAACTTCATCGAGGCTGTGAAGATACTCCCGCGAGTCGATGCGCTTGTAGTGATTGTAGACTGCAACTGCGAGGGTTTTCTTCGCGTGTTCCTGTCCGATGACATACTCATCAAGGGCGCTCTTGATCTCGACTGGGTTTAAGCCAACGCGTGTCCCACTCTTGCGGCTGCTGTACGCTGCGATATTGTTCTTGATGATTCCAACGGCATCTGCCACGCACAGATCGCAGATATAGACGTCCGGGCCGGCGATGATGTTCGACACCTCAGCCGGGCCCCGCCCGCAAAACGAGCAACGGATTTTCTCTTCTATTCGAGGACGCTGAGACATAGCGAAATGAACTTTGTGAGTCTATTTCTCCTTCTTCCCGTCTGTTGGCCTCCTAGCAAGAATATTATCAATCAAACCATAGACTTTTGCCTCTTCGGACGACATATAGTAATCTCGGTCTGAGTCCTTCTCTACCTGTTCAGGGGTCTTCGCAGTATGTTTTGCGAGAATCTCATTGATGCTTTTCTTCATCCGAAGAATTTCCTCCGCCTGGATTCTGATGTCCGTTGCGGAACCCTGGATCCCGCCCCACGGCTGATGAATCATGATTCGTGAATTCGGAAGCGCCGTCCGTTTTCCTTTCGTACCGCCCGCAAGCAACACAGCCGCCATACTTGCAGCCATCCCAATGCAAATCGTGCTGACGTCGGGGCGAATATACTGCATGGTATCATAAATTGCAAGCCCCGAGGAAATGCTGCCACCAGGGCTGTTGATATAGACGTGAATGTCTTTCTCAGGGTCGTCTGACTCAAGGAAAAGCAGTTGGGCAATAACGAGGCTCGCAACGACATCGTCGATAGGCATGCCGATGAAGACGATGCGTTCCTTGAGGAGACGTGAGAAGATATCGTACGCGCGCTCGCCACGACCCGTTTGCTCAACGACGATCGGAACTAACTGGTTGGTCGGCAAAGAATACATGATCGTGTGATCCCTTTCTTTGACACTAACCGCAATGAGTAATTTCTCAGCATCAGGCTGCTTTTTGTTCTTCAACGATCTTTTCCTTGATAGCAGCGTGATACTTTAGGAAGTCCATGAGTTTCTCCGAGAGAAGCCGCGAGTTCGCTGTCTTTGACGTCTTATAGTAGTTGAGAAGGCGCGCTTTCTCGATGCCGACTTTTTTTGATTCTTCTTCTGCAAGCTGCTCCAGGTCAGCGTCTGTGACAGCGATTTGTTCCACTTCGATAATTTTCTCTTTCAGGAGAAGCCATTTCGCCTGATAGATTGCATACGCGCGGTTCTCTTTGCGGAATTCTTCTTCGTTGAAGTTCTCTGGCAATTTCTTACTCGGCTGCTGCTGTCGGATCTCTTCGACAAAAGAATCGAGGAAATATTTGATCAATCCCTCGGGGACTGTAAAATCATGTCGCTTGATGATCTCACCAACGATCGCCTCATGCAATTTCCGCTCACTCTCTTGCTTCCAGAAGTTCTCGAGATCCATTTTGAGATTTTCCCTGAACTGCGCGACTGACGTAACCTTTCCTTTGGTGATCTTGCCCACGAACTCGTCGTTAAGTTCTGGCAAGTTGACCTTTTCGACTTTCTTCACTTTAACGAGAAGGTTGGTTTCGCGCCTTTCCTTGCTGCTCATTGTCCCGAGTCTTGCCCGATATTCTTTGCCATGTTGCGCATTCCTCAGTGCTTCCTTCAGCTGCGGATACAAGGTTTCGTCCTTTAAGTATAGACGAACATTCTCGTTCTTTTTTCCAACGAGTGGGAATCCGGCAGTGTCAACCTCTTGAAGATCAACGGTTAGAATGTGCTGGTCATCGACCGCGCTTTCAGCCTCTGTCAGCGTTCGGTTGACCTGTCGAAGGCGCTCCATTTCGGCATCGATCTCTTTGTCACTCACCTCGTGGATGAGCTTCTCGACCTTCACTCCTTTGTATTCCCTGAGCTGAATCTCGGGCCGGACTTCATACTTGATCTTGAACCGAAGGTTTTCCCCTCGCTTGTAGTTGATGTCGACGAGCGTTGGCTCACCGATCACCTTGAGATTCTTCTCCTCGGCTACTTGACGGTAGACCTCGTTTGCAACGGTATCGAGGGATTCGTATTCAATTGATTCGCCGTAGATTCGTTTGATCATTTCCAGGGGGGCTCTTCCCTTCCGAAATCCTTTGACCTCAATCTTCTTCCGGTACTGCTCGTAGGCTTTCTCAAAGTGAGGAGCCAGTTCGGCTGCATTGACCGTGACCTCAAGGTCACGTTCCCATTCAGCCGTATTTGTGATATTCGTTTCCAGTCTACTTCCTTCTGCTCTTTCTCTTACGTGGGTAGAGGGGGACTCGAACCCCCACCCCTTTCAGGACTAGATCCTAAGTCTAGCGCGTATACCAATTCCGCCATCTACCCA